>NZ_DBNGMQ010000075.1:0-75176 GCF_057126245.1 Yeosuana sp.
AATTTAAGTAAAAATTAGGGGCATCAAAATCAAAGCGACCATAATCAAAAGAGATATCTAAATTTTTGATTGGATCATTTATTCTTATCGCATTATGACCAAAAGCATCATTCAATGAACTACCCGGAGCAACAGTAATCACACTAATTTTAACCTCATTGGATAAGGTAGAAGTTTGCGAAAATGAGTATGTGAAAAATATAAGAGAGACTGTGGTAAGTAGATTTTTAAACATAAAAAGACGTGATATATTATCTAAAGATACTAAAATCGAGTTTCAATGAAAACACATTGGAATACAGCGCTACACTTTGGTCTCCTATATCAGTAAACGCATAATCTACTTGTATACCATTATATTTAAAGCCAACACCAAAACTAGGTTGAAAACTTAACTGGTCGGTATTATCAATTTGTAGTTCGTTTTGAAAATTTCCAACACCAGCGCGTAAATAAACCATATCCACATATCCAAATTCAAACCCCAAAGCTGGATTTACACTTGCATAAGATGACGAAAAAATATCATTATTTTCCTCAAATCGAACATTTAAATTTACAGCTGTTAAAAGCGAGTAGTCATAATTGAATATCATTTTTTTTGAAATCCCAATTTGTAATTTAGGAATGGTGATCTCGGTCGTTTCCGGTAGTTCTTGATTCTGACCTTCCACGGCATTTTGAACTTTAGCAAATTCATCTTCATTAATATTCCAGGCATTATAGGTGGTAGTAATATCTCTTGCCATAAGTCCAAACTTCCAGTTATTATCACTTTCAAATTGGATGCCTACATCTAAACCAAATCCCCAAGAAGATGCGAAATCACCAATAATTCTGCGTATCACTTTGGCATTAACGCCATAATTAAGTCCTTGAACTGGTAGTTTTCTAGCGTATGAAAATGTTAATCCATAATCTGCTGTAGAAAATAAACTAATTCTGTCATAATTAATATTTCCTTGGTCATCAATAAGCTGCGTAGTATCTAAAATATCATCAACAGCAAATCTAATTAACGAAATCCCAATGGTACTTCTATCATCTAACGGTTTTGCAAATGCTACATAATCATAATTAGCAATATTAGCAAAATAGCTGGAATGCATGAGCGAAAGTTGATTATCTTCAAGATTCATCAGACCAGCAGGGTTCCAATACCCGGCATTCACGTCGGCCGTATGAGACGTTACAGCGCTACTCATGCCAAGTGCCGCCGCATCAACCCCGATATTCATAAACTCATTAGAATATTTTCTGGCAGTTTGGCCAAAAAATGTCAATGAGAGAATACAAAAGCACGTGGTTATATAAGCCTTCAATCGTATTTTTTCTACAAATATGCACATAATTTATTATCTATAAACTTGAAATATTAATAGATATTGTTTTATAGTTGTTTTAGACGAAAATTGTTTATTATTTTTACAACATACAAATATGAATATATGAAAAAGTATATACCTAATGCATTGACACTTTTAAATTTGTTTTGCGGAAGTGTTGCTGTGATTTTTGCTGTAAATAACAACTTTGTTTCTGCTTCATTTTTTGTATTTCTTGGAATCTTTTTTGATTTTTTTGATGGTTTTGCAGCGCGAAAATTAAATGTTCAAAGCGAATTGGGCGTTCAGCTAGACTCTTTGGCAGACATGGTTACTAGCGGTTTGGTGCCAGGAATTATCATGTATAAATTAATAAGTTTATCAAATTCAGAATGGGATTATGCTGATGCAACATCAGATTCTTTATTTGACTTTTCAGAAATTACGGTATTTCCTCTTCTGGGGTTACTAATCACTCTAGCCTCAGCCTACAGACTAGCAAAATTTAATATAGATGAAGATCAACAAACCTATTTCAAAGGTCTTCCAACCCCAGCCAATACTTTACTTATTATATCACTTCCTTTAATAATCGAATTTCAAAATAGTGATTTACTGAATGCCATTATCATCAATAAATGGTTTTTAATAGGGTTGACGCTACTTAGTTGTTATCTTTTAAATTCAAATATTAAGTTGTTTGCTTTAAAGTTTAAAGAATGGGGATTTAAGGCTAATGCATCAAGATATACCTTCATCATTCTATGTTTAATTCTTTTAATATTGTTGCAGTTCGCTGCGATACCAGTTATAATTTTACTATACATTTCCATGTCTGTTTTAGATAATTTTTTTTCGGAATAATTTTTTAATTGAAATAAATGGCTTCAGGTTTTTTTGCTTTATTAGATGATGTTGCAGCGCTTATGGATGACGTGGTTGTAATGAGTAAAATTTCAACTAAGAAAACAGCAGGTATTTTAGGAGATGATTTGGCTGTAAACGCAGAAAAAGCAACTGGATTTGTTTCCTCAAGAGAATTACCCGTTTTATGGGCTATAACCAAAGGTTCTGCACGTAATAAATTAATTATTTTGCCAATTGCCTTTTTACTTAGCGCATTTGCACCTTGGGGAGTAACGTTGGCTTTAATTTTAGGAGGTGTTTATTTATCTTATGAAGGATTTGAAAAAGTCTATCATTTTTTCTTCCCTCATAAACACAAGGAGATTAAGAAGGAACATGCTATTACCGATGTTATATTATCTAAAGAAGAGCTAATTATTGCTGAAAAAGCAAAAATCAAGTCAGCTATTTTTACAGACTTTATATTATCTGTAGAAATAGTCATTATTGCCCTAGGAACCGTTATCGGGAAACCTATTTTATTTCAAGTTTTAGTCGTTTCGATTGTCGCTGTTATTGCCACTGTTGGGGTTTATGGCATTGTAGCATTAATAGTTAGAATGGATGATTTTGGCTTAAAATTAGTACTCTTGAATGACAATAAAAAGAGTATGTCACACATCATAGGTAATTTATTAATAAATACTTTACCATGGGTTATAAAAAGTTTATCCGTAGCGGGTACGATAGCCTTGTTACTAGTGGCTGGAGGTATATTTTCTCATAATATTGAATTTTTTCATCATATTTTAGAAAATATCCCTTCAACAATTAAAGATTTAACTATAGGATTAATGGTTGGATTAGTCGCTTTTTTAGTGGTTACTTTATTCAAAATAATTTTTAAGCTATTACAAAAATCCGATAAGATTTAATCTCTAATCTTCTTTTTACGTAACTCGAAATTCTGACCAAGATACACTTTACGAACCATTTCGTCGTTAGCTAGTTCTTCAGGAATACCAGCTTTTAAAATACTGCCTTCAAACATTAAATACGTTCTATCTGTAATGGCCAGTGTTTCTTGCACATTGTGGTCCGTAATTAAAATGCCAATATTTTTTTTGGTTAAATGCGCTACAATACGCTGAATATCTTCTACAGCTACAGGATCAACACCAGCAAAAGGTTCATCTAACAATATAAAATTAGGATCGGTTGCTAAGGCTCGTGCAATTTCAGTTCGTCTACGTTCGCCGCCCGATAATAAATCACCACGGTTTTTACGAATATGACCCAAACCAAATTCTTCAATAAGCGATTCCATTTTTAAATGCTGTTCTTTCTTGCTTAATTTTGTAAGCTGTAACACACTTAAAATATTATCTTCGATACTCAATTTTCTAAAAACCGATGCTTCTTGTGCCAAATATCCAATACCATTTTGAGCTCTTTTATACATAGGATATTTCGTGATTTCAGTATTATCTAGAAAAATACTTCCCCCATTAGGTTTTATTAACCCGACAATCATATAAAAACTGGTCGTTTTACCTGCTCCATTAGGACCCAGCAAACCAACAATTTCTCCTTGATTTACTTCAAGCGTAACGTTTTTTACAACTTTTCGTCCGCTATAGGACTTCATTAAATTTTCGGCTCTTAAAATCATATATTAGTAATGAACGCTAAAAATAGTAAAATCATATAGACTATTAAGCGGTAATCATATTTTAATTGATTTATAATTGTTGTTCTAAGGCATCCCAAAACTCGTAGGCACGACGTAAATGCGGAATTACTATGGTACCACCAACTAAGGTAGCAATACTCAACGATTCAACGACTTGTTCTTTGGATATGCCTAATTTATAACAGGTTTCTAAATGATATTTAACGCAATCATCACATCTAAGTACAGTTGACGCCACCAAACCTAAAAGTTCTTTGGTTTTAACATCAAGAGCACCTTCTGAATATGCATTGGTGTCTAAATTAAATATCCGTTTGATAATTTTATTATTATCAGAAAGAATTTCATCGTTCATTTTAGAACGATAATCATTAAATTCTGTAACGATGTTAGGCATGTTTCTTTTCTTTTCTTTTTTGGTTTCTAACGACTATTCTGGAAATTAAAATACTTACTTGATAAAGTATAAGAATAGGGATAGCAACGATGACTTGACTGGCAATATCTGGGGGTGTAATAATAGCCGATAAAACTAACACAATTACCAATGCATATTTTCTATATTTTTTAAGGAATTCGGGTGTTACTATACCAACTTTAGTTAAAAAATAGATAATGATTGGCAACTCAAATACTAGTCCTGAAGCGAGAGTAGAGGCTCTTATTAAACCAATGTAGCTATTTAAATCAAAATCATTGTGCACTTGAGTACTTACTTGATAGCTTCCAAGAAAATTTATGGATAAAGGACAAATAATATAATAGCCAAACAATACACCAGTAAAAAATAATAAAGATGAAATAATAATAAAACCTCTGGAATGCTTCCGTTCATCGGAATGTAATCCGGGACTTATAAAAAGCCATAGTTGATAAATAACATAAGGAAATGCCACTACGAAACCAGCAGTTATAGCTGTCCATATATGCGCTGAAAATTGCCCTGCCATGGTTCTACTTTGAATTTCAAAAGGAAGTTCTGTAAAGCAAAAACTTTCTTGCATACCAATATATTGTGAAATATCACAAAGAAACGAGTAAGTAACAAAACTAGCTTTTGATGGGCCAAATATAATTACATCAAAAATAAATCCTTTCGCTAAAAAAGCAGCTGTAGCAGTCAACATAATGGCTGATACAGATTTAATTAAATGCCATCTTAATTCTTCAAGATGATCTAAAAATGACATTTCGTTTACATTTTTCTTCGCCATTATATAATTCCTTCTTTTATTAAATCATGTAAATGAACAACACCTGCATAATTGTCATTTTCTTCAACAAGAAGTTGCGATATACCATGTATTTCCATAACTTCCATGGCATCTATGGCCATAGCATCTGAATCTATTCGTTTGGGTTTCACACTCATAATATCTTTTGCTTTTACAGAAGAAATATTATCAACCTTGCTAAGCATTCTACGTAAATCGCCATCTGTTATAATCCCAATTATTTTGTTGTTTTCTGTAACAGCAGTCACACCAAGCATTTTTTCTGAAATCTCAATAATAACATCTTTCACTGATGTGTCAGGGGTTACTTGAGGTTTTTCATTAACAGATGATAAATCATGAACTCGTAAATATAATTTTTTCCCTAATGCACCTCCTGGATGATATTTAGCAAAATCTCTACTAGAAAAACCTTGCAATTCTAATAAGCAAACAGCAAGTGCATCACCAATAACTAATTGCGCGGTTGTACTTGTGGTTGGTGCTAGATTATTTGGACACGCTTCTTTTTCAACAAAAGCATTTAAAACATAGTCAACTTGTTGTCCTAAAAAGGAATCTTTATTACCAGTAATGGCAATCATTTTATTTTTCGCACTCTTAATATAAGGAACTAACACTTTTATTTCGGGTGTGTTTCCACTTTTAGAAATAAAAATAACAACATCATCTTCAAGAATAAGTCCTAAATCACCATGAATTGCATCAGCAGCATGCATAAATATCGATGGCGTACCCGTGGAATTTAAAGTGGCTACAATTTTAGTAGCAATAATAGCACTTTTTCCTATTCCAGTTATAATTACTCGGCCTTTTGAGTTATGAATAAGGTTTACGGCTTCGGCAAAATCATTATTAACTAATTCAGATAAATATGATATCGCGCGACTTTCAAGTTCAATGGTTTGCTTTGCAGTTTTAATGATTGATTTATTGGTGCTCAAAATTTTGTTTTTTTTTTAGCAGGTGCTTTTAAAGATTTTATTATCTTTAATGATAATCAGATTAAAATTAGTTTTTAATTTTTAATTTGGTGTACAAAACTAACGAAAAAAAGAGGGTTCTCTAAATCCACATATTAAAATTAAATATTTATTCATTTTAATATGACAGTGGGTTTAAATTATTTAAATTAATTTTTTTAAAATTCATTTTAATGTCTAATAAAGACTTGCATTCTGCGCTTAAGAAATATTTTGGTTTTAATAAATTTAAGGGTCTACAAGAAGGTGTTGTTGAAAGTATTATAGAAGGTAATCACACATTTGTAATAATGCCAACAGGAGGCGGAAAGTCGCTTTGTTATCAGTTACCTGCATTAATGCAAGAAGGGACTGCTATTGTTGTTTCTCCCTTAATAGCTTTAATGAAAAATCAAGTAGACGCCATTAGAGGTATTTCAAATGAAGAAGGTATTGCACATGTTTTAAATTCATCTCTTAACAAAACTGAAATAAAGCGTGTTAAAGAAGATATTGTTAAAGGTATTACCAAGTTATTATATGTAGCTCCAGAATCTCTTACCAAAGAAGAAAATGTAGACTTTTTACGTTCAGTAAAAGTGTCATTTATGGCTATAGATGAAGCACATTGTATTAGCGAATGGGGCCATGATTTTAGACCAGAGTATAGAAATTTAAGACATATTATTTCAAGAATAGGTGATAATATTCCAATTATTGCGTTAACAGCTACGGCAACGCCAAAGGTTCAAGAAGATGTTATTAAGAACTTAGGCATTACTGGGGCTAATACATTTAAAGCATCTTTTAATAGACCAAATTTATATTATGAGGTAAGACCAAAGACTAAAACCGTAGATGCAGATATTATTCGGTTTATAAAGCAAAATAATGCAAAATCTGGAATTGTGTATTGTTTAAGTAGAAAACGTGTTGAAGAATTGGCTCAAGTATTACAGGTAAATGGTATCAAGGCAGTGCCGTATCATGCAGGATTAGATGCTAAAACGCGTTCAAGGCATCAAGATAAGTTTTTAATGGAAGATGTTGATGTTGTAGTTGCTACGATTGCTTTTGGAATGGGTATTGATAAACCAGATGTTCGATTTGTAATACATCATGATATTCCAAAAAGTATTGAAAGCTATTACCAAGAGACAGGTAGGGCAGGACGTGACGGAGGTGAAGGTCATTGCTTGGCCTTTTATGCCTATAAAGACATAGAAAAATTAGAGAAATTTATGTCTGGTAAGCCGGTTGCTGAGCAAGAAATAGGTCAGGCATTATTACAAGAAGTAGTGGCGTTTGCAGAAACATCTATTTCAAGAAGAAAATTTATCCTTCATTATTTTGGAGAAGAATTTGATACTAAAACGGGTGAAGGTGGTGATATGGATGATAATGTGCGTTTCCCTAAAAAACAGCATGAAGCGCAAGATGAAGCTAAACTCCTTTTAGAAACAGTCCAAAAAACCAATGAAAAGTATAAGTCTAAAGATTTAGTGAGTGTTATAATAGGAAAGGAAAACGCATTAATAAAATCTCATAAAACTAGTGAACAACCATTTTTTGGTAAAGGTAAAAATAAAGAAAATAAGTATTGGATGGCGTTGTTGAGGCAAGTGTTAGTTGCAGGTTATCTAAAAAAAGATATTGAGACCTATGGCGTTATTAAACTGAATGAATCAGGTAAAGATTTTATAAAAAACCCAAAATCTTTTATGATGACTGAAGATCATATTTTTGATAGTGATTCGAATGATACTGGTATTATTACATCTTCAAAAGGTTCAGGAGCCGTTGCGGATACTGTTTTAATGGGGATGCTTAAAGATTTACAACGGCATGTTGCCAAGAGAAGTGGCGTGCCACCTTATGCCGTTTTTCAAGAATTTTCATTAGAAGACATGGCTCTTAAATATCCAATTACTTTATCAGAACTTTCGAATGTTCAAGGGGTCGGCGAGGGGAAAGCTAAGAAATATGGAAAAGATTTTGTGACTTTAATAGCCAACTATGTTGAAGAAAACGATATAATTCGTCCGGATGATTTAGTGGTTAAATCTACTGGAAGTAACTCGGCTATAAAACTTTATATTATTCAGAATATAGATAGAAAATTACCGTTAGATGATATTTCTTCTTCCAAAGGAATGTCTATGAGAGATTTTATTAAAGAAATGGAAGCTATTGTATATTCTGGCACCAAATTGAATATTAATTATTGGATTGATGATATTTTAGACGAAGATCAACAGGAAGAAATTCATGACTACTTTATGGAATCTCCAACAGACAATATAGATAAAGCTATTGATGAATTTGATGGTGATTACGATGATGAGGAGCTGCGTTTATATCGTATTAAATTTATTAGTGAAGTGGCAAACTAATTTTTTTAGATAGTAGTAAAAATAACATCTTGTTTTTTCGCTGATAATTTTAAAGTTTTGATGTTTTTTTTATCAAATTTTGGAACATCTTCTTTTTCAATTTGAAAATCTATTCTTGTAATAAATCGATTAGATTCATTTGAATAATCTGATTCAAATTCCTCTATATCAGAATTTAATATCAAATTAAAATCCTCCCCTTCTATACTAAGATGAGCACCTTTTTTAGTTTTGATTTTAAAAGTACCTACAACTATACTTATCACATAATAATAACCTCCCAATTCTGAAATTTTTGAAAAAAGAACATTCTGTTCAGAAATTGCGAAGGCTTCCTCATCTATAGAGTTCATAATATCCTCGGTATAATTTTCAACATGAGTTTCCTCCTTGGAAGGAGCACGACCAAAAGCCGCTAAGATTTTATCTAACTTAAATTTCATAAAAAAATGTTTTTTGTAAAACTAGAATTATAATTATAAAGCACAAAACTATATTCTTAAATCATTTCATATATTTGCAACGTCAATATAAAAATAGAAAAATGCAAGACGGATTATACGCAAAATTTAATACTAATAAAGGCGAAATTTTAGTGGCTTTAGAATACAAAAAAACACCGGGAACAGTTGGTAATTTTGTGTCTTTGGCAGAAGGTAATTTAGAAAATTCTGTAAAACCACAAGGAACTCCTTATTATGCTGGATTAAAATTCCACAGAGTTATTCCAGATTTTATGATTCAGGGAGGATGCCCGCAAGGAACTGGAGGGGGAAATCCAGGGTATCAATTTGATGATGAATTTCATGTGGATTTAAAACATGATGGTCCGGGAGTTTTATCAATGGCTAATGCTGGTCCTGGAACCAATGGTAGTCAATTTTTTATCACACATATTGCAACACCTTGGTTAGATAATAAACATACTGTTTTTGGTAAAGTTGTTGAAGGTCAAGATGTGGTTGACGCTATTGTTCAAGGAGATAAAATTGAAAGTTTAGAAATTATTAGAGTAGGAGAGGAAGCTGAAGCTTACAATTCAATTGAAGCCTTTAGAACCTTTGAAGGCGCCAGAGAGCAAAAAATAGCTGAGGCTAAAAAAGCTGCAAAAGCGGAATTAGATAAGTTAGCTAAAGGTTTTAAAGAAACTGAGAGTGGATTACGTTATCAAATTATTCAAAAAGGTAGCGGTAAAAAAGCGGAATCAGGAAATATGGTTTCTGTTCATTATAAAGGGCAATTAGCAGATGGAACAGTGTTTGATTCTTCATATAAGCGCAATCAACCCATCGATTTTCAAGTGGGAGTTGGTCAGGTAATCTCAGGGTGGGATGAAGGAATTCTTTTATTAAAAGTAGGTGATAAGGCACGTTTTGTAATTCCAAGTAATTTGGGTTATGGCAGCAGTGGTGCAGGTGGTGTTATTCCACCAGATGCAACGTTGATTTTTGACGTAGAGCTTATGGATGTAAAATAAATCGCTATAAATTTAAAAAGTAAATTAGTTACCGTAATTTTTGCTAAAGTAAGTAACGAACACAAAAAAAAATCGTCTCATTTATAATGAGACTTTTTTTTGCTTATATTTTAGTACTAATTAATTAACCAAAAAGAAATAAAATGAGAATTCTTTTTTATTTATTTATTATAACTGCTTTATATGGTTGTTCTAAAAACATAGATTATTCTCCAGAATATATAGAAAAAACCTCTGGGCGCTATTTATTTAATGATGATGAGGTTATTGACGTCTATTATCAGAATAAAAAATTGTATTTAAAATGGAGAGGTGCAGATAATATTGAACCTGTAATTTTAGATGAAAATACTTTTTTTGTTGCAGATATGTATAGGAAACTTCATTTTGTTGAGCATCCAGAAACAAAAGAACGCTATTTGTCTATAGTATCTGAAGCAGACGAAAATAGTATTTCTTATGATTATTTAAAAGTTGCTGATTCCTTTAAAACACCAAGTATGCTATTAAAAGACAGGGAATATGATAAAGCACTTTTAGGATATTTAGATATTAAAAAACGAGATTCAACAAGTGTTTTTATAAATGAAGGCGATTTTAATCGCATGGGTTATAAGTTTCTGAGAGAAAAAAAGATTGATGACGCCATTGGTGTCTTTAAAATCAATGTTGCCTTATTTCCTGACAGTGATAATGCTTATGATAGTTTAGCAGACGCTTATTTAAATAGTGGTGATAGTCTCCAAGCATTTTATAATTATAAAAAAGTATTAGAATTAAATAACGGAAATAAACGGGCTAAGGAATATGTAAACAATTACAAAGAGAAATAATATATTGTTGCACTACTTAGAAGTAGTAATGTTAAAAACAATAGGTTCTCAATTGGTTTTTTAGTTTATCACTTTTTTTAATGCTTGATTAAACTTGTTATACCATAAAATTAGTCATTAGTCTTAAATTCTTGTATTGTTTTAAAGTTCCTTATACATTTCAGAATTAAAAACCAATCCTATGATATCAAGAATTACAATTTTATTGTTCATAATATCTTTTAGTTTATCAGCACAAGACTGGAAAACCTATCCATACAATCCAGGTGGTGGAAGTTTAATTGATTTTCCAATAGATGAAGGCCGACATATAAATGAACCTGTTGAATGGTGGTATACCTCAGGACATTTTACAGGGGCTACTTCTGGAAAAGAATATAGCTATATGCTAACCTATTTTTATTATCCAGTTACTTATTTATTTTTCAATTTCGAAGGGTTTAGAATTTTAAATATCACAGATGAAGCTACAGGAGAATTTTATCAACAAACACTCCCTATAACTAGTTATTCATCTATGTCAATAACAGGTTTAAATATAGCTACTGGAACAGAATATTGGCGTAATAAATTAGATGGTAGCAGCAATCCCTTGCCGTTTCAATATGAGTTATCGGCATCCAGTTTAACCGCTAGTATAAATTTTGAATTAGAAACCACCAAAAGACCTCTTATATTAGCTGGTGATGGTAATTTCGATCAAGGATCAGTAAATAACACCTATTATTATTCACAAACTGGAAACGATTTATCGGGAACATTCACTTTAAATGGAGTTACAGAAAATGTTTCAGGAACCGCTTGGATTGATAGGCAATATGGGGATTTTAATCCGTTTACAGGAGAAAAATATGAATGGTTTAGCTTGCAACTTGATAACGGAACCGATTTAAATCTTTGGAATATTTTTACAGCAGAAAGAACAATACCTAATGACCCTAAATATAAAATTTTTTCCGCCTATGTGGATGAGTCTACCCAATATACAATTAGTGATTTTGAAATAGAACGTTTAGAATATTTCTTTACACCAGATAATCAAAAAAGTTATTCAAAAAAATGGCATCTAACATCGATTTCGCAAAATATTGATTTAATTATTACTGCCAATCATACAACTTCAGAAGTCGATATTACAGAATTATCGTTTCGTTTTTTTGAAGGTGCTGTAACTATAACAGGAACTATTGATGGAACAGATGTTACAGGTATTGGTTTTGCAGAACTACTGCATGATTATGAGCATCCAGATGTTAGTATTAATAGTCCTAGCAGCGGTGTTTATAACACCTCAAATCCTATTACATGGACTGTGAATAATCCAGATGATGGTAGGCCTTTATTATATGATTTAGAGTATAGCACAGACAATGTTGCATTCACATCCATTGTGACAGGTTTAACAACTTCATCTTATACTTGGGATGGATCTGGTCTTACAAATGGTAATGATGTTTGGTTTAAAGTAAAATCGTATTCGATTGATAATACTTTAAACAAGGAAGTTGTAAGCGCTTCATCATTTTCGGTGACCTTATCAGCCTTTGATTTTGACAGAAAAAATATGAAGGTATATCCGAATCCTGTAGATCACGAGATAAGCTTAGAATTTCAACAACCATTAGTTGATAGCACCATTTCAATTATGGATATTAATGGTCGTATTATATCAACAAAGAAGACCGATAATTTATTAGTTCAAACCTTAAATACGGCCTCTATATCTAAAGGAATTTATTTCTTACAAATATCCTCTAAGAACGTTCAGCATGTTATAAAGTTTGTGAAAAAATAATGAACGAGTATTTTTTAAAAGCGCATAATCTTATATTTGTTTCATTGAAATGATCAATTTAATATAAGAAATGATTAGACCTGTAACAATCTCTGATGCCCAAACACTCCTCAATATTTATAATTATTATGTATTGAACACGGTCACTACTTTCGATCTTGAAGCATTGTCTTTAGATAGGTTTACTGAGAAAATCAAAAGTATTATGACGGACTATCCTTTTATTATTTATGAAGAAAACAATGAAATTTTGGGGTATGCATATGGAAGTAAGTTTAGACCTAAACCAGCGTATAATCAAACGGTTGAGTCGACGGTGTATGTGAAACATGGAACCTACGGAAAGCAAATAGGAACTAAGTTGTATACTGAATTATTGTCATTATTAAAGCAGGAGAAGTTTCATGTGGTTTTAGGGGTATTAACCTTACCTAATGAAGCAAGTATAAAACTTCATGAAAAATTTGGATTTAAACAAGTGGCTCATTTAAAAGAAACGGGGTTAAAATTTGGAAGTTGGCATGATGTCGGTTTTTGGCAATTAACCTTTTAATTATGTTTCCATTTAATATTACAACCAATACTTGGTTTTTGGGGCAACGTATTTTCTTTATCTTCAATTAAACAATTTAAAGCATGTTTCAAGTCATGACCTGTGATAGGAATGTTATTTCCTGGCCTGGAATCGTCTAACTGTCCTCTATAAGTTAATTTCAAGTGGGAATCAAAAAGATATAAGTCCGGTGTGCAAGCTGCATTGTAAGCCTTCGCCACTTCTTGAGTGTCGTCGTATAAATAAGGAAACGGATAGTGCTCGTTTTCTGCATGAACTTTCATTTTATCTGGTCCATCCTGAGGATAATTAATCACATCATTACTAGAAATAGCGATAAATCTGATTCCCTTTTTTAAATAGGTGTTAGCAATAGTTACTAATTCTGTATTAATGTGAATCACAAACGGACAATGATTACAGATAAACATTATAACGGTTCCTTTCGAGCCTTGAAGTTCATTCAGACTTAAAATGTGTCCAGAAACAGTATCTAGAAGCGAAAAATAAGGTGCTTTTGTTCCTAAAGCAATCATATTTGAAGGAGTATTTGCCATAAAAAAAGTTTTATGCTAAGTTCGTGATTATTTGTATTTTTAAAAAATGAGCCAAACAATAACTTTTGAAGATTTTACTAAAGTAGATTTGCGTATAGGAACCATTATTGAAGTCAATGATTTTCCCGAAGCTAAAAATCCTGCGTATCAACTAACCATAGATTTTGGTGATTTAGGTGTAAAAAAATCATCTGCGCAAATTACAAGTTTATATACAAAAGATGAATTATTGAATAAACAGATTGTAGCTGTTGTTAATTTTCCAAATAAGCAAATCGCTAAATTTATGAGTGAATGTTTAGTACTTGGTGCTGTTAAAGGAAAGGATGTGATTCTTTTAAATTCGGAGAATAAAGTTAAAAATGGTTCAACTGTAGCTTAAATTTATATGAATGACTTAGATAGTGTTCAAATCCATTTTGATAATAGCAGTCTTTGGATTTTAAATATAGCACTTGCTATAGTAATGTTCGGAGTGTCTTTAGGAATTTCTATTGAGGATTTTAAGCGTTTATTAAAAGAACCTAAATTAGTGTTGTTAGGTGTATTGTCTCAATTTGTCTTATTACCATTTTTTACTTTTTTACTCATTGTTTTAATAAAACCGCAACCAAGTATTGCATTAGGTATGATGATGGTTGCAGCGTGTCCTGGCGGAAATATTTCAAATTTTATGACGCATTTGGCAAAAGGAAATTCTGCTTTGTCCGTTAGCTTAACGGCCTTCGCAACTTTTTTGGCCATGTTTATGACGCCTTTTAACTTTGAACTTTATGGTAATTTATATGAACCTACTTCAGAAATTTTAAAAAACGTACAGGTAGAACCTTTTGAAATTGTAAAACTAGTGTTGCTAATTTTAGGAATTCCATTATTTTCAGGAATGTGGTTAAGACAAAAAAATGAATTACTGGCGATTAAACTTTCTAGAATTTTGAGCCCGTTTTCAATTATTTTATTTATTTGTATCGTTATTATAGCGTTTACAAACAATTTGGATGTATTCAATACATATGTTCATCATGTCTTACTATTAGGAATTAGCCATAATTTTTTAGCAATTTTATTAGGATTTTTAGTGGCCAAAATTTTCGGTTTGTCTTTTAGAAATCAAAAAACATTAGCTATTGAAACAGGAATTCAAAATTCTGGACTAGGACTTTTGTTAATTTTTACTTTCTTTAATGGATTAGGAGGAATGGCTATTATGGCTGCATTTTGGGGGATCTGGCATATTATTTCTGGATTATTACTTGCATTATATTGGTCTAAGAAGTCTGAAAAACTTGTGGCGTGTTAAAAATATTTTGGATATATACGGTAAGGGCTTATATACGTTTAGGCCTATTCTTTTATTATAAAAAAATTCACAAAGTTAATTTCCATAAAATGCCCCATAATAAGCCAGTTTTAATACTCGCAAACCATCAAAACGCATTAATGGATGCACTAATTATAGCGACTAAAACCAAGCGATTTTCTTATTTCTTAACAAGAGCTTCTGTATTTAATTCTCCAATTATTAGTAATATATTAAAAAGTTTAAGAATGATTCCAGTTTATAGAATTAGAGATGGCATAAAAACCATCACTAAAAACCATGATGTTTTTAATACCTGTTCGCAGTTACTTAATCATAATGAGTCAGTCGTTATTTTTCCTGAAGGCAATCATAATTTAAAGCGAACAGTGAGACCTCTAAGTAAGGGCTTTACACGAATTATTTTTGAATCGAGTGATATAAATCCAAGTTTAGATTTACAATTAGTTCCTATTGGACTGAATTACAAGCATGCAGAATATTTTATTGATGAAGTAAGTGTTCATGTGGGTGAACCTATTGCCTTTCATGACTTTACTTCTTATAAAAAAAACGAAGCGGTTTTAAAATTAAAAAGCTTAGTGCATCGGTCAATATGTAAACTTACAACCCATATTCCAACAGATAATTATAACGCCATTTTAAGTAAGCTAGAAACCATACGAGTTAATTTTTTAGATCCTGAAGCTGTGAATTCTTGTATCTCAAATAATTTTAAAGATTGTTCAATTGATAAAAAGCCTAAATTCACTGGTCTTAAAACGTTACTATTATGGGTTTTAAAGCTAAATATTTTATTGCCTTATTTAGTATGGAAATTTCTTGTAGAACCTAAAATAAAGGAAATTGAGTTTGTTTCAACCTTTAGATTTGCTCTATCCGTAACGCTGGTACCTATTTATTTGTTTATTATCACTTTGTGCTTAATAAATGTTTTAGGTTTTTTTATTGCATTTGTTTATCTTCTTTCGGTATTCGTTTTGGCGTTAATTGCAGTTAAGATTTGAGCATAAAAAAACCGCTAAAAATAGCGGTTTGATTTTTTTTATAAAATTTAAAGACTAAATATCGTCAAAGCTAATGTCCGTAAAACTTTCTGCAGATTTGATGTCTTCTTCCTCTTTGTTATCTTTAGATTCAGTATCATACTCCTTTTTAAAGTCTTTTTGGTGGCGTTCACTAATAACTTCATCACCTTTTTCATTAATGATAAAATCTGTCATTTCAGCTAAAATTTCTTTAAATTCAGAGAAGTCTTCTTTATAAATGTATATTTTGTGTTTTTTGTAATGAAAAGAACCATCATCATTTGTAAATTTTTTGCTTTCTGTAATGGTAAGATAGTAATCATCAGCTTTTGTAGCTCTTACATCAAAAAAATACGTTCGTCTTCCGGCTCTTAATACTTTAGAAAAAATTTCCTCTTTCTCCATCATGTCATGTGTACCCATATTGTATTAAAATTTATATGATTATAATTATATCTATCAAAAATCTGAAAAAAACTGCTATTAACCAACAAATTAATAACATTCTTTTAATATGAATTTTTATTAGTTGATAATCAGTACACAAAAATAAACATGGTAAAAATGAGAGAACTTAATGATTTTCATTTGTATTTTCGCTTAATTGTTTCAAATATAGATGTTTGTAATATCCATCAATATTTACAAGCGTATCATGGGTGCCTTCTTGTACAATTTTCCCATTATCTAAGACAATAATTTTATCTGCATTTTTTGCTGATGAGACTCTATGTCCCACAATAATGGTAGTTTTTCCTTTAGAGACTTTATTTAAATTTTTTAATATTTTTTCTTCTGTTTCCGTATCAACAGCAGAAAGACAATCATCAAACAACAAAATTTCTGGATCTTTAATAATTGCTCTAGCAATTGAAACACGCTGTTTTTGCCCGCCAGAAAGCGTTATGCCACGTTCTCCCAAAATAGTTTCATAACCATTATTAAACTTCACAATATTCTTGTGAACATGTGCCTGCTTAGCAGCTTCAATAACCTCTTCATCAGTCGCTTCTTCTTTACCGAATTTTATATTATTTTTTATCGTATCAGAAAATAAAAATGCATCTTGAGGTACATATCCAATGGCGTTTCTTAAATCGGTTAAATGATGTTTTGAAATTTCTAGTCCATTCACCTGTATAGAACCTTTATCAATATCGTACAATCTACCAATTAAGTCTAAAATAGTTGATTTACCGGAACCAGTTTTACCCAAAATGGCGAGTGTTTCTCCATGATTAATACTGAAACTAACACCCTTCAAGGCATTTATATTAGTATCATCATAGGTAAAAACTACATTTTCAAAAACAATGTCTCCAGTAACAGTGGTATGTTCCTGAACGTTATTTTTAATTTCGGGTTCAATTTTTAAAAATTCATTAATTCGCTTTTGAGATGCCTCAGCTTGTTGAACTATAGATGTCACCCAACCAACCGTAGCGACTGGCCATGTAAGCATGTTAACATAAATAATAAATTCTGCTATGGTTCCCAAACTCTCAATTTGACCATTAATATATTGCATGCCCCCAATGTAAATGACCACTAAATTACTAACGCCGATAAGTAATATCATCATTGGAAAAAAAAGAGCTTGAACCTTAACTAAACTCAACTGTTTTTGCTTGCTAGCGGTTGAAAGCTCATTAAAACTTTTAGACGTCTGTGGTTCTATGCCATACGCTTTTATGACTGAAATACCACTGAATGATTCTTGAGTAAATTCTGATAATTTCGATAAATATTGTTGAACAATAGTACTACGTTTATGAATTTCTCGACTTAAATTATAAATAGCAATAGATAATATGGGTAAAGGAATAATTGTATAAAGCGTAAGTGATGGGGCTTCTCTATACATATAAAGAATGGCAATTATAAAAAGCGTAATCGTATTTATACTATACATTAAAGCCGGGCCAACATACATTCTAACTCTACCTACATCTTCACTTATACGGTTCATTAAATCGCCTGTTCTATTCTTCTTATAAAAATTTAAAGATAGTTTTTGGTAATGTTGATACACTTCATTTTTTAAATCATATTCGATATATCTAGAGACATTAATAATTGTTTGCCGCATTAAAAAACTTAAAAGACCAGCAATAATAGCAGCTCCTATTATATAGAAAATAATTTCAGCAAGTTCTGATTGAATCGTGTTTTCTCCAGAACTTAAATTCTTTTTATATTTTTCAATAACTTCAAATATTTTTCTAACGTAACGTGGTGTAAATAATAGAAATATTCTTGCTATAATGGTTATAATAACACCTATTACTAAATGCCATTTATATTTTAAAAAGTATTTGTTTAAATGCTGTAATTCTTTCATTTAAAGGGGTGCCGTTATCTTTTATCTGTTTCTTAATGTAGGAAATGGCAAAGATACAGCATTAAACACTATAAAATAACTGAAACCCTTGTTAGGTCTGTTAAAAATAACTTAAACTAATTTTGGAATAATAAAAACAGAAATTGTCAACGTTCTTTTTAAAATAGTATTATTTTTGCGCTTTAAAAGAAATGATTCTTTTACCTTTTAAATAAAAATAAGTTCTTTATAAATATGCTAAACAGAAGACATATTCGTGTAAAAGTGATGCAGACGCTATATGCTTTTAAAGGAAGTGAGGGTGATGATTTTAGTAAAAATGAAAAGTTTTTACTTTTTAGTATCGATAATATGTATAACCTTTATTTATTATTGATTTCTCTTTTGCTTGAAGTTCAAAAAAGAGCAGAAACTGATTTAAGTAAAAAGCAAAAAAAGCATTTAGCAACTCAAGAAGATAAAGATCCCAATAGAAAGTTTGTAAATAATCAACTATTTGAAATTCTAAAAGAAAACAGCGCTTTAAAACATAAAGTAAAAACGTATAAAGTTGTTGATTGGGAGTTAGATAGTGAGTATGTTGATGTGATTTTTAAGGCTATTATTTCAAGTGATTTATATAAGGAATATATGAAAACTAGAGTATCTGATTTTAAAGAAGATAAAGAGTTTTTAGTTGATATTTATAAAGAAGTTATTGCTCCTAACGATAAGCTTTACGAGTATATTGAAGATAGAAACCTAACTTGGTTAGATGATCTTCCTACCGTAAATACGACTATCTTAAAACTCTTAAGAAAAGCCAAATCAACCTTGTCAGATAGTTATTTTACACCGAAATTATATAAAGATATAGAGGATAAACAGTTTGCTATTGATTTGTTTAGGAAGACTATTTTGAACCAAGACGTTTTAAATAATGAAATTGAACTGAAAACAAAAAATTGGGATAAAGATAGAATTGCCAATGTTGATTTTGTCTTATTGCAAATGGCTATTTGTGAATTTTTAAATTTTTCTTCAATACCTGTAAAGGTGACGATTAATGAGTATTTAGAAATAGCTAAGGAATATTCGACGCCAAAAAGCAGCATTTTTATCAATGGTATTTTAGACAAATTGGTTAAAGAATATGAGAACGAAGGAAAGCTAAAAAAAATGGGGCGAGGGCTCATGTAGTTTTCTGTTAAGAAAGGACTAAAAAATTTTAAATAGATTAAATAATTGTTACTTTTACAAACCAAATAGTAAAACATAAATTATGAAAAAAGTTATATTAGGAATAGCTGCTTTGGGTTTAATATCCTTTACTTCTTGTAAAGAAGATGCTACTAAAAAAATTAATGAAAGTAATGTAGTCGTTGCGGCAGAAAGAGATGCAAATTCAAATAAATTCCCAGTGCTTGAATTTGATAAAATGGAGCATGATTTTGGTGAAATTGAAGCCCGTCAATCAGTAGAAACAGAATTTAGTTACACTAATGTTGGTGATGCTCCTTTAGTTATTACTAATATTAAAAGTTCTTGTGGTTGTACGGTTCCTAAAGATTGGAGTAGAGAACCTTTAGCTCCAGGTGAATCAGGTAAATTTTCGGTAAAATTTAACGGCAGTGGTTCAAATAAAATAACAAAAACCATTACAGTAACTGCCAATACAGAAAAAGGTTCTGAAGTTGTTAAAATAACAGCTTTTGTGAAAGCAGATCCAAATAAAACGGCTCAAGTACAAGGACCACTTAGAACTAACTAACAATAATAAATATATTTATAAAAAATGGGTGATATAGGACAATTTTTACCGTTTATCTTAATGTTTGTAGTTGTGTATTTCTTTATGATTGCACCACAAATGAAACGTGCTAAAAAAGAAAAGAAATTTGCAGCAGAATTAAAAAAAGGGGATAAAATAATTACAAAAAGTGGTTTGCATGGTAAAATATTAGAACTAGGTGATAAAGATAATACCTGTATTATTGAAACCATGTCTGGTAAAGTAAAGTTTGAGCGTTCTGCCATCTCAATGGAATTGAGTTCTGCTTTAAATGCACCTCCTGCAAAAAAGAAGTAATAATAAATTATAGACTATAAAAAGCTTCCAAAATTGGAAGCTTTTTCGTTTTTAACAATTTTTGTATTTATCATTCAACCCAATGCCTTTTAAAATCATGGGTTTTATTTTCTCTAAACGACTTTTTACTGTAGCCTCCCGTTTAGCAGTTTCTATATATTCTTCAACGGAACTTATTTTTCTCATTGATTTATTTTAGTCAATTTAATTTATTTTAGATTTTAAATGCAAGTCCATTTGAGGGAATGGGATTGTAATATTATTTTCAATAAATTTCCTATTAATATTTCTCCTAATATCACTCTTTACTTTACTGATTCTAAAAATATTTTTACTAAAAAACAAAACCTGAAAGTCTAATGATGAATTTCCAAAATTAACAAGTCTTGCTTCAGTTAATTCTCTATTAAAGATATCGGGATGTTCAAATGTGCTTTCTTCAAGTATTTTAATTACTAAATCCACATCGCTACCATAAGAAACTCCGACATCTATTCTAAAGCGGGTTTTTTTTGATTGATGACTCCAGTTTATTACTTTATTAGTTGTGATAAGTGAGTTAGGAATTATAATTGAAATATCATCTCTATTTAATCCTTTTGAAGTACGTAATCCAATCTCTTGAATTTTTACAACATCACCATCTATTTCTAAGACATCATTTATTTTAATGGACCTCTCAGAGAGCAGAATTATTCCGGATATAACATCATTAAATGTTTGTTGTAAACCGAGACCAATTCCAACAAGTAAGGCCGCAGAACCTGCAATTAATACGGTAACTTTTACTCCTATTGTTTCTAAAATAAAACCAACAGCAACTACCCACATGACATATTTGATGATTTGGAATAATGAATATGTATTTCCACTATCAAATTGTTTTAACCTGCTTTTACGAAAGAGCGATTTTTTAATTAGCCATAGCAACACTTTTATTATGATAATAATTAATAGTACCATAAACAATGTAACAACTCTTAGTTTATATTGTCCGGAGTTAATTAATTCAAATTGTAATATGTCATTTATGGTTTCCATAGGATTCATTTATTAGTATTAATAATGCCTTGGCAAAATAAAATTCTAGTCGTTTTATAAATTGTTAATATGAATAAACACAACTCTTGAAAGGTTAATTACTTTTTTGAGCTGTCAATTCAGCAATCTTACAAATTACTTCTGTTGCTTTTACCATGCTTTCAATAGGTAAATATTCATAACGTCCATGAAAGTTATGTCCTCCAGCAAAAATATTAGGACAAGGCAAGCCCATATAGCTTAGTTGTGCCCCATCTGTCCCGCCACGAATGGCTTTAATTATAGGTTTGATAGCTAATTGCTTCATCGCTTCTTCGGCAATATCAACAATATGCATCACGGGTTCAACCTTTTCTTTCATATTGTAATATTGATCTTTAATACTTATTTCTATAACCTCTCTTCCATATTGTGAATTTAGCTCATCAGCTAATTTTTGGATGACTTCTTTTCTAGCTTCAAAATGACCCCTATCATGGTCTCTAATAATATATTCCAAGACAGTTTCTTCTACTTCACCTTTAATTGAAGATAAATGAAAAAAACCTTCGTAACCCTCTGTATGCTCTGGAGTTTCTAAACGTGGCAATGAGTTTATAAACTCTTGTGCAATGTACATAGAGTTTATCATTTTGCCTTTAGCATACCCTGGGTGTACTATTTTTCCTTTTACTTTTACCACTGCTCCAGCCGCATTAAAATTTTCATATTCTAACTCACCAATCTGACTGCCATCCATGGTATAGGCCCAATCTGCACCAAATTTTTCTACATCAAATTTGTGTGCACCACGACCAATTTCTTCATCAGGAGTGAAACCAACACGAATTTTTCCATGTTTTATTTCGGGATGCTTTATTAAATATTCCATAGCCGAAACAATCTCACAAATCCCTGCTTTATCATCGGCGCCAAGCAACGTTGTTCCATCTGTTGTAATTAAAGTTTGACCTTTGTATTGTAATAAATCTTCAAAATAATCTGGTGATAGAATAATATCATCTTCGGCATTTAAAACAATATCTTTTCCATCGTAGTTTTTTATAATTTGAGGATTAACATTAGTGCCAGAATAATCTGGAGACGTATCAAAATGAGCAATAAACCCAATGGTTGGAACCTGATGTTTTACATTACTAGGTAAGGTAGCCATAATATAGGCGTTATCATCAATAGTGACGTCTTGCAAGCCTATAGTTTTTAGTTCTTCAAACAGTTTATTGGCTAAATCCCATTGTTTTTTTGTACTTGGCGTACTCTCAGATTTAGGGTCTGACTGAGTATCTACAGTAATATAACTAATAAATCTATTTATAATGTGTTGC
Source organism: Yeosuana sp. (assembly GCF_057126245.1). Lineage (NCBI taxonomy): Bacteria > Pseudomonadati > Bacteroidota > Flavobacteriia > Flavobacteriales > Flavobacteriaceae > Yeosuana > Yeosuana sp. Next base: position 22,794 of record NZ_DBNGMQ010000075.1, read on the forward strand.
ATGATATAATTTTAGTTCTTTCAAAAATACTACTAATTTTTAAAAAGCTAATACGTATTTATTTAGAAATGAATAGTATTTTTGCACAGCAAAACAACTTAGATGTACAAATCAATTATCCGTCCTATCTTATTTTGGTTCGATCCTGAGCAAGTTCATCATTTTACCTTTTCTTTAATTCGTTTTATTAATAAGATTCCTCTAGTTACCCAATTAATTAAATCAGTATATACTGTTGAAGATTCAAGGTTAGAACGTCATGTTTTTGGACTCACTTTTAAAAACCCCGTTGGGTTAGCAGCTGGTTTTGATAAGAATGCAGTTTTGTATAATGAACTATCACATTTTGGATTTGGTTTTATTGAAATAGGTACAGTAACACCTAAAGGACAAATTGGCAATCCCAAAAGGCGTTTGTTTAGATTAAAAGATGATCAAGGGATAATTAACAGAATGGGTTTTAACAATGAAGGTGTTGAAGTAATTGTTGATCATCTCAGAAAAAATAAAGGACATGTTATTATTGGAGGGAATATTGGAAAGAATACAGCTACTAAACCCGAGGATTACACTAAGGATTATTTAGACTGTTTTAAGGCTTTGCATCCTTTTGTAGATTATTTTGTGCTTAATGTAAGTTGCCCCAATGTAAGTAGTCATGCCAAATTAAATGATAAAGCTTATTTAGAAGAGCTTATTAAAGAGGTGCAAAAAGCTAATAAAAGTTTTAAAAAGCAAAAACCAATTGTTTTAAAAATTGCACCCGATTTAAATAATACGCAATTAGATGAAATAGTTGACTTAGTAATCGAAACCAAATTAGATGGTGTGATTGCTAGTAACACATCCATTGATAGGCAAGGGTTAAAAGCATCTCAAGAGCTCTTAAAAGTCATAGGAAATGGAGGTTTAAGTGGTCAGCCCATAAAAGATAAAAGTACAGATGTTATAAAATATCTATCAGAGAAAAGTAAGAAGGCGTTTCCAATTATAGGTGTTGGTGGTATTCATTCTCCTAAAGATGCCATAGAAAAAATAGAGGCTGGAGCCGATTTAATTCAGTTATATACCGGGTTTATTTATGAAGGACCCAAACTAGTTAAAGCTATTAATAAAGAACTTCTTAAAAAATATATTTAGCTATTTAATAAACCTTTTTATGATTTTTGAATCTTTATTAGTGATTGTGATAATATAAGATCCAGAAGATAAATGATCGACTTGTATTGGCTCATTTTTTAAGATTCCAGAAACAAAGACTTGTCCCATCAAGTTAGAAATTTCAAAATAATTCGATTCTTTATTATTCAATTTAACATAAAGGAGGTTCCCTGAAATAGGATTTGGATATACTTTAATGTCTGATTCATCTTTTGATTCTGTTCTAGAAATTTCATCGGTCGATTCATCACAAGTTAAGTAGTCTTTGGCAGTCATGTAGTAGGCATACATTCTTGCAAGTTGTTCTTCGGAAAAATAAGAACGACAACCCTTGTAAGCATAAGACATGATATTTTTAGTATTTGGGGCATACAAATCTCCATTAGCATCCGTTTGGGTACCAATATACCTGCAAAAATTATTTACATTTTCAGCAGTTAACTTAGGGTCTGCAGGTGTATCACAAATTTGATCACCGTCGCTACTACAGTTGCTACCGTTTACTAATTCAGAAGTTAAATTAGAATTATCGACACCATGTGTATGAATTAAAGAAAAGAAATGTCCCACTTCGTGGGCCAATGAAGAACCATTTGTAGCACAATCATTTTGCATTAGTATAATATCAAAAACTTTGTTGCTATATGTATAACCACAAATATTTTCGTCAGACGAATTTTTAATTAAGTCTGTAAAATAAATATTAATCACACCCGATGTATAATAATCTTGAATTAATAATTTTTCATTTGTTGTTTTAAATTGGTAAAAATCATCACTATCTATAAAATTAATTCCATTACAGAGAAAAAACTCCATAAATGCACCACCAAATGTTTCGTTTAGATTCGTAATAGCTTCCTCAAGTTCAAGTTCACTTATACCGTTTGTGCCATCAGAAGTTCTAATAATATGTGCTTTAATAGGTATATATTTCTTTGAAAGGTTTTTTGAACTATTACCTTTTGAAGAATTACTCCCTTTTGATTTTAAATTTAAAAACTGTGATTGATAGTTTTTTAATTGAGGTTTTATATCGTTAAAATATTTAAGAGTTTCCGCAGAAGTATTGGTCCCACAGCTCTTATTTAAGTTATTTTGGGATTGTACATGAAAGGTCGTTGTAGCAACAATTATAAAAAGAATGATCTTAAGATTACAAATAAAAACTTTCATTGGGACGAAGTATTAATTAAATGTAATTACAATCAACTTTCTATAATAAAATAGACGTTAAGTGGTTGTTATTTTCGTTTAAGTAAGAAAAATCATTCCTAAGTTACAAAAGCACAGCTAACAAGTTTAATGTTTATTAAATGAATAGATGTTATGTTTTCTGTCTCAATAATATTATTTTTATCCTCTTACTAGTAAACAAAATAATGTCTAAAAAGATAAAGATTATTGAATGTCCTAGAGATGCCATGCAAGGCATTAAGGACTTTATTCCTACAAAGAATAAAGTGCAATATATTCAGTCTTTGTTACGTGTAGGGTTTGATACTATTGATGTTGGTAGTTTTGTGTCTCCAAAAGCTATTCCGCAAATGGTTGATACTTCAAATGTGCTAGCTCAGTTAGACTTAAGTAAAACAATCAGTAAAATACTAGCTATTGTTGCTAATGAACGAGGCGCGGAAGATGCTTCACAGCATAATCAAATAGATTATTTAGGGTTTCCATTTTCAATTTCTGAAAACTTTCAAATGAGAAATACCCATAAAACCATTGCGCAATCTGTAATTACTTTAGATAGAATTTTAGATATCGCCAATAAAGCAAATAAACAGGTGGTGGTTTATATTTCTATGGGGTTTGGAAATCCGTATGGAGATCCATGGAATGTTGATATAGTAGGTGAGTGGACAGAACGATTAAGTAAAATGGGCGTTAAAATTATCTCATTAAGCGATACTATTGGAAGTTCAAACCCTGAAAGTATTCATTATTTGTTCGCCAATTTAATCCCTCTATATCCAACTATTGAGTTTGGTGCCCATTTGCATACCACTCCAACCACTTGGTTCGAAAAAGTGGATGCAGCATACAAATCTGGATGTATGCGTTTTGATGTTGCTATTCAAGGATTTGGAGGTTGCCCAATGGCAAAAGATGAGCTTATAGGGAATATGCCAACTGAAAAATTATTATCCTATTTCACTTCTAAGAAATATAATCAACTTGATGCCTTAAGTTTCGAAAGCGCATATAATGAGGCCACTAAAATTTTCTCTAAATACCATTAAAAATTGAATTCTAATCCTGCATAAGCACCAAAAGGATGACCTGGTCTTAATCCAGATGGAACTCTTGAAACCACATAGGTTGTATTAAATAAATTAATAATATTAGCGGTTAGATTAAGGTAACTGGTTAGAAAATATTTTCCAGAGGCATCTATTATAAAATTAGAGTTTACGCCATTGGTGTTTGTTATTTTTTCGGTTCCGGCGGACGTTCTAAAGGCACCATTATATCTTCCGTTTAGGTTTATTTCAAAAGTTTTATGTTCTATAGAGATACTTGTGTTAAATTGATGTTTAGCTAGGTAAGGTAATTGGTCTCCGGTTGTTACTTCTCCCCATAATTCATCATCACTTCCAAAACTTGTTAAAAATTCTGAATCGGTAAACGTATAGCCAAAAGTGATTGGTAAAGCTAAATTTTTGTTGCGTTGCAAAGGATCATAATTTATTAAGAATTCAACTCCTTTTACATTTACTTTACCAGCATTAAATTGTTCTAAAGATCCTGTTCCTCCGGTAGCAGCTAAATCACTGCCAAGTAAGTTGCTGTATTTATTATAAAAACTTACCAGTTCTCCTCTTAAACCAAGAATATTAAATCGAGTCCCTAATTCGTAATTAACGCTTTCTTCGGGTTTTTGACCTTCTTGATTGCTAGGAGGAGAAAACCCTTTGTGAATGCCACCAAAAAGCGATAAGTCGTTTCTAAATTTATAGTTAAAGCCAATTCCGGGTATAAACACATCTACTTTATTTTCGCGAAATGATAAATCATTTCCATTTCTGTCTGGATCGCTTTTGCCAAAGTTTTCTCTTATTAAGGTTATGTTCTCATACCTTAAACCCGGTGTTACCGTTAATTTGTCATATTTAAATTTATATAATAAATAGGAAGCTAAGGCTTTTGCGCTACTAATTCGGTTGGCATCGGTACCGGGTCTGCCTTTAGATGTTAAGTTCATGGTTCCATCTATAATATTATAGCCATCGACCCATTGAAAGCGATCTTCTTCATCATAATGATAACGGACTCCAATTTCTATATCATGAAAAAATTGATTACCAAACCAGTGATAGTCTATTTTTGTTTGAACGCCTTTAGAAATATAGTCCCGATTATTTGCTTTTAGCAGTAAAGCATCGTTATTAGAATCTGAGGTTCCATTGATAATGTTCATATAGTCCTGATAAGCTTCTGGTGTTTCTAAAATGTTTGCGATACCAACTCTATTATCATTGAAAACAACATCATTTAGTTTATACCAATTTCTGGAAAATCCGTTGTAATAGGCATTGGTGGTTACTCTAAATAATTTAGAGACATCTAACTGATGCGTTACCGCAAATTGAATGTGTTGGTTAACCATTTTGTCGTATTGAGACGACGCGTATCGGTCGTAAGGAGTGTTTTCAAAATCTGATTCAGTTAAACCAAGATAGGTTTCATGAGAAACTTCATCTGAAAATTGAAATTTCATTTCTAATGACTGCTGGATGATTGACTTTTCACTACTTTGAAATCTGAATTTAGCAACTAAATCGTTTTTATCGAAACCTGTGTTGCTATTATCTGGAAGATTTTTAAATCCGTCTGAATTAAAATTCAAATAATCAATAACATATCCAAAGTTAGATCTATTGTCTCCTAATTTTATCTGTAATTGGTTGCTATTAAAACTTCCCGTTCTCGCTCTAATTCTTGCATTAAAATTATCCGGAATATTACTGGAAACCATGTTAATGGCACCTCCAGTTGTAAAAGGACCATACTGAACTTGACTACTTCCTTTCAATATTTCAATGGCCTCCATTCTTGCGACCGAGGGGAAATAATAAGCCGCTGGTGCGCTATATGGTGCTGGAGCTATTAAAACGCCATCTTCCATAAGTGAAATTTTAGAGCTTCGTTCTGGAGATGTTCCCCTTAAACTAATATTTGGTCTTAGGCCAAATCCGTCTTCTTCATAGATATTAACACCTGGGACAGCCCTTAAAACCTTATTAATATCGGTATAATTAAATTTTACTAATTCTTTTGGTGAAATATAGTAGGATGAACCCGTTCTATTTCTAGCTTCATATTTGTTTCCAAATATCACATTCGTTTTTAACAATACTTCGTCTAGCTTTTGAACGGAGTCGATTGGTGTATTTTGAGCATTTAATGTACTGAATACAAACGTTAAATTTAGTAGGAAAAATCTTTTCATCTTATTTAGACTAATTAAAAATAATATAATTACAAAGCAAAAATAAAAACTAATATTTGATTCTCAAAGCTTATTTAGAATAAATAAAAACAAAAAATTCAAATAATTGTAAAACAATGATATATATCATATTACGCGCTAAAAGTTAGCCTGGATAAAGCTTAAAATGTTTAATAATGACTCTTAGATAGTGTTAAAGAAGGAGAGAAACAAGAAAAATTATAAATGTATTTAAAATAAAATTTAGAACGTTTTCTTAATGTTGTAGTATTTTAATTAACTAACAAAGAAGGCGAAAGCAGCTATTGCTCTTGACAAAATAATTTTAAATGAATATCAATTTTAATTAAGGGTATTTGTGTTTTGTTCAACTATTCTTTTAATGAATTATATCGTCACGTTTCTGTAATTTTTATGACTTCATCATTTGTATTATGCGTGATTATTTATTTTTAAAAATTACTTTATAAAAGCTGTTTTTAAAAAAAGGTTAAAGGTTTTAAAAAAAAAAATAATATCTCAAATTAGTTGTATATTTGCACGCAATTATAATGTAATTGCACAATGACTTCACATCATAACAAAATAGTAGGAGAAGGATTAACTTACGATGACGTCCTTTTAGTTCCAGCATTTTCAGAAGTACTTCCGCGAGAAGTAAATATTCAAACAAAATTTACTAGAAACATTACCATTAATGTGCCTATTATTTCGGCTGCCATGGATACGGTAACAGAAAGTAAAATGGCTATTGCTATGGCGCAAGAGGGTGGTATTGGGGTTTTGCATAAAAATATGTCTATTGAAGAGCAAGCCTTAAAAGTAAGAAAGGTTAAACGTGCGGAAAGTGGAATGATTATAGACCCTGTGACGTTACCCTTAACGGCGAAAGTTTTAGATGCCAAGCAAAGTATGGCTGAGAATGGTATTGGCGGTATTCCTATTATTGATGGAAACAATATTTTAAAAGGTATTGTTACCAATCGTGACTTGCGTTTTGAACATGATAATGACAGACCTATTATTGAGGTGATGACAAGTGAAAATTTGGTAACCGCATCTGTAGGAACATCATTAAAAGATGCAGAAATTATTTTACAACAACATAAGATTGAAAAATTACTTATTGTTGATGACCACTATAAATTGTCAGGATTAATTACGTTTAGAGACATTACTAAATTAAGCCAAAAGCCAAATGCAAATAAAGATCAATATGGTCGTTTACGTGTTGCAGCGGCTCTTGGTGTTACTGCAGATGCTGTAAAGCGTGCGGAAGCTTTGGTAAATGCTGGTGTGGATGCTGTTGTTATTGATACAGCACACGGTCATACCAAGGGTGTCGTTGATGTTTTGAAAGAAGTAAAATTAAGATTTCCAGAATTAGATGTCATTGTTGGTAATATTGCTACGGGAGCTGCTGCAAAATATCTGGTAGAAGCTGGAGCAGATGCCGTTAAAGTAGGTATAGGTCCAGGCTCAATTTGTACGACGCGTATAATTGCAGGTGTTGGATTTCCACAATTTTCGGCCGTATTGGAAGTTGCTGCAGCCATTAAAGGCTCTGGTGTACCCGTAATTGCAGATGGCGGTATTCGTTATACAGGCGATATTCCTAAAGCGATTGCAGCTGGCGCAGACTGTGTAATGTTAGGTTCTTTATTGGCTGGAACAAAAGAATCGCCAGGCGAGACCATTATTTATGAAGGACGAAAATTTAAGTCGTATCGTGGCATGGGTTCTGTTGAAGCTATGAAACAAGGTAGTAAGGATCGTTATTTTCAAGATGTTGAAGCAGATATTAAGAAATTAGTACCAGAAGGGATTGTGGGTCGAGTACCTTATAAAGGCGATTTAAATGAAAGTATCCATCAGTTTATTGGCGGTATTCGTGCCGGTATGGGCTATTGTGGTGCTAAAGATATTGAGGCTTTAAAGGAAAACGGACAATTTGTAAAAATTACGGCTAGTGGAATTAATGAAAGTCATCCGCACGATGTAACAATTACTAAAGAATCACCTAATTATTCTAGGTAGATTTTTTTTAGTTTGATGTGTTTCTTTTTTATTTGGTGGCTGTATGTCAGGAATTCAATCTCTTGTGAAATTCCTTTATGAATGAGTCACTAAAAGGGATTCTTTTTTTATCGATAGTAATCCGGTTTCGTTCTATATTTTCAATTCTATCTAATGAAACAATATACGAATTATGGATGTGATAGAATTTATTGCAAGGTAATTTATTAAGTAAATCCTAAGAGGTCTCCAATGTCATAATTTTCTCGTTCTGTTTTATAAACGACCTATCTAAGTAAATCTGAGAGCCTTGATAAGTCAGTTGAAGCTTTTTCAGAACTAGTTTTTATAAGGTATCAATATTGTTTAGGGTATTGAATAATACATGTGGATTAAGTTTTGATTTTAAGGTTTTAAACTCACTTAAAAAGATTTTTGTTTTCCAAGTCCTTTTTTACCTGTTCGTTTTTAAACCAATCGATTCCAAATCTATAAGAAGTAGCGAGCCCACCGCAAAATAAGGATCCTAATACACTGCCTGTATAGATGTATACTATATTCATAGTTGTAACACCAAGATCAGAAATGTTTTCTTGTCCCCAATGACCAGGAAACCCCATTCCGTCGGTATAATAAAATATGCCATACCACAATAATAGCTCGCTTGGGATTATGAGAAAAACAACTAAAATAGTGCAGATAGCAAACTTTTTGTATTTTCTTTTCTCAAGATAGTCTGGTACAAGTTCGTAATAAAACACATAAAAGTTTATTAATAAATAGATAGAAAATATTAATGACGTAACAATTAAACTTGGGGTATCTGCAAACTCAATGCTATTATAAACAATTATTAAACCTAAAAAACACACAAAGACCCATACTAGAAAATGAATAAGAAAATGAATAGCTGTTTTGTTCATATGGTTATGCATTATTGATTACACATGAATCAAAAATCCCATTATGTTTTGTCTTTTCCAAAAGTAATCCTTTGAAAAGGTATTTTTATCTATCAATACCTTTTTTTTATCGGTAGGCTCTAAACATCTTAAGTACAATGTTTTGATATGGGTTGTTTTAATAATCTATATCTGTAGTCAAACAAAGTGAGTTAATTTATCTTTTGGGGTTAAATTGCAATGACATTTATGAAATATACACTTGTCCTCTATGAGGTTTTAGTGCATCTCGTATCGGTTTCATCGAAGCTTCATCAATTACTAAAAACGCAATTGTATGTAATGGGTTTAAATCTTCGATACCGGTAATAGTTATATCTAATTTTTCTAATACAATATATTGTTTTAAATGAAGCTCATGATGCTCTGCAATTCTGTGAGCATCAGGTCCATGGAAATCCCAGATAAGTTTTAATTTTCGCATGAATTATTGTCTTTTTACATTATTAAAATAAAGATACTAAAGTAATCTTTTAACCGTTTGTTAAAGCAACTTGTAATATAGGTTTATATTGCTATTTTTGTAGATAAAGTTTAAATATTATTTTAAATGAAGTTAAGATTTTTCCCAATTGTTTTATTGAGCTTGTGCTCGTTATACATAAAAGCACAAAACTCAGAAAAAGAAGTGCTTTTTGTTATTGATAATGAACCAGTTTACGCATCAGAATTCATAAGAGTTTATAACAAGAATTTAGATTTGGTACAAGACGAATCTCAAAAAAATGTCGATGAGTACTTTAAATTGTTTACTAATTATAAATTAAAGTTAAAGGAAGCAAAAGCCCAAGAACTGGATAAAAAGCCGTCTTATTTAAGAGAATTAGATAGTTATAAAAAACAACTGGCTAAAAATTTTATGACAGATTCTAAGGTGACAGATGCTTTGGTTGAAGAAGCGTATGAGCGGGTTTCAAATGAAGTAAAGGCAAATCATATTTTAGTTAGACTTGATGAAAATGCAAGTCCGCAAGACACTTTAGTCGCTTTCAACAATATTGTAAAGTTACGAGAAAGAGCTATCAGCGAAGGGTTTGAAACTGTTATGAAAGAGGTGCACAATGGGAAAACGCTGTTTGGAGAAGACTTAGGTTATTTTTCTGGGTTTAGAATGGTTTATACTTTTGAAAATGTAGCATTTAACACCAAAGTAGGAGAAGTTTCTCAACCGTTCAGAACACGCTTCGGATATCATATTGTAAAGGTATATGATAGGCGTAAATCTAGAGGAGAGCGAACCGTTGCTCATATTATGGTGAATTCAAAAGAAGGCGATTCGTTATTAGATAAGGCTGAAACAAGGATTAATGATATTTATAAAAAGTTAAATCAGGGCGAAGATTTTGCATCATTAGCCAAACAGTTTTCAGAAGATAAAAGTTCAGCTAATAAAGGGGGTATGTTAACACCATTTTCGGCAGGTCAATTAAGTGCTCAATTATTTGAAGATACAGCGTTTAGTTTGGAGCATATAGGCGATGTTTCAAAACCAATAAAAACACAATATGGCTGGCATATTTTAAAACTTTATGATAAACAGCCTGTAAAACCTTTCATAGATTTAAGACCAGAATTAGAAATGAAAGTGAAGCGTGATGAGCGCTCCCATTTAATTGATGATGCTTTAGTACATAAATTAAAGTTGAAATATATCATAAATACCGATCAGGTGGATTTAAGTTATTTTTCATCCATTTTAAATGATAATTATTTTAAGCGTGCTTGGACCTTGCCAGTCGATTTTAGTGGTGATACACCCTTAATAAAAATAAATAGAAAAGTACTTACATATGAAGATTTTGGAAATTTTCTAATAAAAAGTCAACGAAGTGTTCAGGACAAAGCACCTTTTAAAAACATAGTATCAAATCAATTTGATGCGTTTTTAAGTACTAATTTGATGCAATACCAAGAAGAGCATTTGGAGGAAGAGAATCAGGATTATGCCAATATTGTTCAAGAATACAGGGACGGATTATTGTTATTTGAGTTAATGGAAAATACCATTTGGAATGTTGCAAGAACAGATACATTGGCTGTTAAAGATTTTTATGAAACGCACAAGTCTAATTATATCTGGCCAGATAGAATTGATGCAGTTGTGGCATCGTCTTCCGATTTAAAGGTGTTAAAAAAAGTAACGAAACTGTTAGAAAAGGATACTAACTTAGATGCCATAAAAGCCATGTTTAATAAGAATGATGAAGTTCATGTTATTTTTACAACAGGCCTTATGGATATTGAAAATCAGGCATTACCTAAAAACTTTGTGTTTAAAAAAGGCATTTCTAAAATCTATGAGCATAACGATGGTTTTGTAGTTGTGAAAGTTAAAGGTGTTTACCCATCAAGTCAAAAATCTCTCGACGAAGCAAAGGGAAGCGTCATAGCAGATTATCAAGCTTATAAGGAAGACACCTGGTTGGAAGAATTAAAGGGTAAATATCAAATTCAAATAAACGAAGAGGCTTTAAATCATGTGAAGTCTGTTATAAAAAATCAATAAGTGCAAAATAGAATTTTTATCATTTTTTTAATGTTGTCTGTGACTTCATGTACTTTTTTTTTCAAGGAGGCTGATGATAGACAAATCATTGCAAGAGTCAATGAAAAATATTTATATTATGATGATATTAAAGATTTGGTTTCAGAAGATACTTCAAAAGAAGATAGTACATTATTGGTGCAAAATTTTATAAATCGTTGGGCTACTCAACAACTTTTTTTTGACGGTGCAAAAGTTAATTTAAGTGAATCTCAACAAGATGCTTTTAACAAATTAGTCACACAATATAAAAACGATTTATACACCAAAGCTTATGTTGAGGCTTTAGTAAAAAGAAGTATTGATACTACTATTACCAGTGAAGAGGCTAAAGAATATTATGAAGCAAATAAGGAGGTTTTTAATTTAAACGAAGAGCTTATTCAATTCAGGTATGTTCATATTGATGAAAATATGATCAATTTTAAGGATATTGAAAAGAAATTTAAACGCTTTAATAATGAAGATAAAAAAGAGTTAGATTCTATTTCTATTCAGTTTAAATCGTATTCATTAAATGATTCTATCTGGATTAAACTAAGTCAGGTAATTAATAAAATACCAATCGTTACTCCTGAAAATAAAAATGAACTGTTAAAAAAATCTAATTTTGTACAACTCAAAGATTCATTAGGAGTATATTTGATGCAGATTAATGATGTTTTGTTACGAAGTGAAACGGCTCCGTTAGAGTATGTAAAACCAACGATTGACCAAATTGTCATTAATAAAAGAAAACTTGAACTTATTAAAGAATTAGAAAAAGATATCACTAAAGATGCCATTAAAAATAAACAATTTGAAATTTACAATTAATTTGAAAACCCAATTAATTTTATTTATATCTTTTATAGCTCTGAGTAGTTTATCAGCTCAAGAAATTATCAAAGACGAGGTTGTAGACAGTATAAAGCCTGTAGAAAATTTAAAACTTATAGAAGATACGGCTAAAGAGACAGACTCTGTAAAAACATATATAGCTAAAAAAGTTGATGGTGTAGCCGCTGTAGTAGGAGATTATATTATACTAGATTCAGATGTAGATAAATCTTATTTGCAATTACAAGCTCAAGGTGTTAAAACCAGTGATATTCCGCGTTGCCAATTATTTGGTAAATTATTAGAAGATAAACTGTATGCGCATCATGCCGTACAAGATAGTTTGCCAGTTTCAGATGCAGAAATACGTCAAAGTATTGATTACCAAATAGAACAATTCTTACAGTCAGCAAATGGATCAATGGATAAGCTTTTAGAAATTTATAACAAAGAGGATGAAGCCAGCTTGAGAGAGGAAATGTTTGAAATTAATAAGAGCAATCAGTTAGCATCAAAAATGCAGGCTAAAATTGTTGAAGAAGTTGAAGTAACTCCAGAAGAGGTTAGAGATTTTTTTAACAAAATTCCAAAAGATGACAGGCCAACTTTTGGAACAGAACTTAAGGTTGCTCAAATAGTTGTAGAACCTAAAATTTCAGAACAGGAAAAACAGAGAGTTGTTGATAGATTGAAACAGTTTAGAGCAGATGTTATGGAAAATGGAGCTAGTTTCCGATCAAAAGTGGTATTATATGGCGAAGATCCTGGTTTAAAACAATCTGGTTATAAATATACATTAAACAGGAAAAGACCAAGAATGGTTAAAGAGTTTAGACAAGCTGCTTTTTCACTTCAAGAGGGAGAAGTCTCTGAGCCTTTCGAAACAGATTTTGGATTTCATATCGTGTATTGCGAAAAAATTAGAGGTCAGGAATATGATGTTAGCCATGTATTATTAATACCAAAAGTTTCTGACGATGCCATTAAGGAAGCAAAGGAGCGAATAGATAAAATAAGACAAACTATAGTTGACGGCGATTTAACTTTTGCTGATGCAGCAAGAGAATCAAGTGATGAAAAGGAAACTAAATTTGATGGGGGTCAACTTATAAATCCTGCAACTCAAGATTATAATTTTGAATTAACGAGAATGGATCCTGAATTGTATTCGCAAATTCAAAATTTAAAAGACAATGAAGTTAGTTTAGTTCAAACAGAGCAAGACAGAACGGGAAAAATTAAATTTAAAATTCTGACTGTTACTGATAGAGTAGATGAGCACGAAGCTAATTATGCACGTGATTATTTAAAGATAAAAGAACAAGCTCTTAATGAAAAGAAAATAAAAGCCATTGAGACGTGGCAAAATGAAAAAATAATGGATACTTATATAAAAATCACAGGTTCTTATAGAAATTGTGATTTTACAAGTAATTGGTTAAAACAGTAAAATATGTCAGACGTAGCTGCCGTAGAACAATTTGTAAAGCAATATAAAGAATTAAAAACTGAAATAGCCAAAGTAATAGTTGGGCAAGATGAGGTTGTAAACCAAATTTTAATAGCTATATTTTCTGGTGGACATGCCCTGTTAATTGGTGTTCCTGGCTTAGCAAAAACTTTAATGGTTAATACTATTGCTCAAGCTTTAGGGTTAGATTTTAAACGCATTCAGTTTACACCAGATTTGATGCCTAGTGATATTTTAGGTAGTGAAATATTAGACGAAAACAGACATTTTCATTTTGTTAAAGGCCCTATTTTTGCAAATATTATTTTAGCTGATGAGATTAATAGAACACCACCAAAAACACAGGCAGCTTTATTAGAGGCTATGCAAGAACGCGCTGTTACTGTTGCAGGACATCATTTTGAATTATCTTTACCTTATTTTGTTTTAGCAACACAAAACCCGATTGAGCAAGAAGGGACATATCCCTTACCTGAAGCGCAGTTAGATAGATTTATGTTTGCTGTAAATTTAGATTACCCTTCCTTTAAAGAAGAAGTTCAAGTAGTTAAAGCGACAACTGCAGATACAAAAGTAAAAGTAAATCCTCTTTTTAAGGCTCAAGAAATTGTAGATATTCAACATCTTATTAGAAGAATTCCGGTTGCCGATAATGTTATTGAATATGCAGTGACTATGGTAGGAAAAACAAGACCAAATAGTGATACTGCAACAGATTTAATTAAAAACTATTTAGATTGGGGTGCAGGCCCAAGAGCATCTCAAAATTTAATTTTAGCAGCTAAAACACATGCAGTAATTCATGGTAAGTTTTCTCCTGATATTGAAGATGTTCAAGCTGTTTCTGGAAGTATTTTGAGGCATAGAATTATTAAAAACTACAAAGCGGAAGCTGAAGGGATAACCGATGATTTTATAATAAAAAGTTTGTTTTAACTGTTTATCATCATAACCATTTCTTTTTATCAATCTATTTTGGATTCACTTTGAAAAACCAAGAATAGATTTAATAGAAAAATTTACAAGTAAGAACATTTCGCAAGAATGCATAATTGGAAATGTCAAATATTTTAGACTTTTTTCCAATTAAAAAGCAATTATATCTTTTAATAATACAACTATAATAAATTAAGATAATTGATGATTGTTATGCAGGGTTTATTTTTAAATCTTTATATTAATTTCGTAATTTGCAATACTTTTATAAACAAAAATTAAAACAAAACACATGGCATTTGACATCGACATGATTAAAGGTGTTTACACCAAAATGGCTGAACGAGTTGATAAGGCTCGAGACGTTGTAGGAAGACCATTAGCGCTTTCAGAAAAAATATTGTACAACCACCTTTGGGATGGAAATCCAACTAAAGCTTTTACTAGAGGTAAAGATTATGTGGATTTTGCACCAGACCGTATTGCTTGTCAGGATGCGACAGCACAAATGGCGTTATTGCAATTTATGCAGGCAGGAAAGTCAAAAGTAGCTGTTCCTACAACCGTGCATTGTGACCACTTAATTCAGGCAAAAGAAGGTGCTGCAGTCGATTTAAAAAATGCAAATAGCGTTAGTAGTGAAGTATTTAATTTCTTAGAGTCGGTTTCAAATAAATATGGTATTGGATTCTGGAAACCAGGCGCCGGTATTATACACCAAGTGGTTCTAGAAAATTACGCATTTCCCGGGGGCATGATGATTGGTACTGATTCTCATACGGTAAATGCAGGAGGATTAGGAATGGTAGCGATTGGTGTAGGTGGAGCAGATGCAGTTGATGTAATGGCCGGTATGGCTTGGGAATTAAAATTCCCAAAATTAATAGGTGTGAAATTAACCGGTAAACTTTCAGGTTGGACAGCACCAAAGGATGTGATTCTAAAAGTAGCCGATATTCTTACTGTAAAAGGAGGTACTGGTGCTATTGTTGAATATTTTGGTGAAGGTGCGACCTCTATGTCATGTACTGGTAAAGGTACTATTTGTAACATGGGTGCCGAAATAGGTGCCACTACGTCAACGTTTGGATATGATGAATCTATGGAGCGTTATTTGCGTTCTACAGATAGAGCAGATGTGGCTGATGCTGCAAATAAGGTTAAAGATTACTTAACAGGTGATCCAGAAGTATATGCGAACCCAGAACAATATTTTGATGAAGTTATAGAAATTAACTTATCAGAGTTAAAGCCATTATTAAATGGACCTTTTACGCCAGATTTATCAACATCAGTAGGTAATGATATGACTGAGAAAGCAAAAGCTAACGATTGGCCAATTATTGTAGAATGGGGATTGATTGGCTCTTGTACAAACTCATCTTACGAAGATTTATCACGGGCGTCATCAATTGCGCAACAAGCATTAGATAAAGGTCTTAAAATGAAAGCAGAATTAGGTATCAACCCTGGTTCTGAGCAAGTAAGATATACGGCAGATCGTGATGGTATTATTCAAATATTTGAGAAATTAGATGCAAAAATATTTACCAATGCATGTGGCCCTTGTATCGGACAATGGGCGCGTTATAGCGATCCTAAAAATGCTCCTAAAAATAGTATTGTACATTCTTTCAACAGAAACTTTGCTAAGCGTGCCGATGGAAACCCAAACACACACGCCTTTGTAGCCTCTCCAGAAATCACGGCGGCTATCGCTATCGCTGGTCGTTTAGATTTTAATCCTATGACTGACACGTTGATTAATGAAGACGGACAAGAAGTTAAGTTTGATGAACCAACAGGATGGGAATTACCACCTAAAGGCTTTGAAGTTAAAGATAATGGGTATTTAGCACCTGAAGCAGACGGAAGTCATGTTCAAGTGAAAGTAGCAGAAGATTCTGAAAGGTTACAATTATTAACGCCATTTGAACCTATTGGTAATGAGATTAAAGGAGCCAAATTGTTAATTAAAGCTTTTGGAAAATGTACTACAGACCATATTTCTATGGCTGGTCCTTGGTTAAGATTCCGTGGACATTTAGACAATATTTCTAACAACTGTTTAATTGGTGCTGTGAATGCATTTGGACAGAAAACAAATTTTGTTAAAAATCAATTAACAGGAGAATTTGGAGGTGTTCCAGATACTGCGAGAGCTTACAAAGCTGCAGGCATTAAAAGTATTGTAGTAGGAGATCATAACTACGGAGAAGGGTCTTCTCGTGAGCATGCTGCTATGGAGCCAAGACATTTAGGTGTTGCGGCTGTGATTGTAAAATCGTTTGCACGTATTCACGAAACAAATCTTAAAAAGCAGGGAATGTTAGGATTAACCTTTGCTAGTGAATCTGATTACGATTTGATTCAGGAAGATGATACATTTAACTTCCTAGATTTAAATGAGTTTGCACCGGATAAGGCATTAACGTTAGAAGCAATTCATGCGGATGGAAGTAAAGATATAATCAAATTAAATCACACGTATAATGATGCGCAAATAGCATGGTATAACGAAGGTTCTGCGTTAAACTTAATTAAAAAGCAAAACGCATCATAAATAGTGATGGTTATACATATTATAAAATCCAGCCTAGGAAGCTGGATTTTTTATTTTATAGCGGCATATAAAATCTTATATAATTGTACTTTTACAAAAACACTTTTATGAATTCTAGAGAAACTCAACTAAAAGCATTTGATAGATTGTTAACTATTATGGACGAATTGCGGGAACAATGCCCATGGGATAAAAAACAAACCATGGAAACCTTACGCCACTTGACTATTGAAGAAACCTACGAACTTGGTGATGCTATATTAGATAATGATTTAGAAGAAGTTAAAAAGGAATTAGGAGATGTTTTACTTCATATTGTATTTTATTCTAAAATAGGTAGTGAAACCAATGATTTTGATATTGCCGATGTTTGTCGTACTATTAGTGATAAGTTAGTAAGCAGGCATCCTCATATCTATGGAGACGTTAAAGTTGGCAATGAAGAAGACGTAAAGCGCAATTGGGAAAACTTAAAACTAAAAGAAGGTAAAAAAAGTGTTTTAGAAGGAGTGCCAAATAGTTTACCAGCATTAGTAAAAGCCAATAGAATTCAGGAGAAAGTTGCTGGAGTTGGTTTTGATTGGGAGCAACCAGAACAAGTTTGGGAAAAAGTTGAAGAAGAACTCAGTGAATTTAAAACGGAGATAGAAAAAGGAGATAAAGAGTCAATGGAAAGTGAATTTGGAGACGTCTTATTTTCAATGGTGAACTATGCAAGATTTTTAAAAATAAACCCAGAAAATGCTTTAGAACGTACCAATAAAAAATTTTCTAAACGATTTCAATATCTTGAAGAAAGAGCGAAAGAAATTAATAAACCATTAAAAGATATGACCTTAGCAGAAATGGATGTGTTTTGGGAAGAAGCTAAAAACTTGTAATTATCACAATTTAGTGGACAAAATATATTCATTACTTAGTAAGTTTTTAAAATAGTTCTTGTAATGTCTTGGCAACCCCATCATTTTTATTAGTTTCTGTGACTCTTTTTGCTATTTTTAAAACGTCTTTATTGGCATTTGCAACAGCTATTCCTAAGCCAACTGATTTTAGCATTTCAATATCATTGTAATTATCTCCAAAAGCTACAACTTCGTTTAAAGATATATTAGGATAGGAGTGATTTATTAATGTTTCAATGGCTGTCTTTTTAGAAATTGAGCGATGAGATATTTCAATATATGTTGATTTAGAACGATACAAAATAATATCATCAAAATGTTCTTTTTCAAGTGTTTTATATAAAAAATCAATCTCTTGTTCATTGCCCATGCACATGATTTTATGCGGTGCTTTGCCTTCTTTTTTCCATGTTTCTAAAACGGCGAGGTTAGATTTTAATTCAGGCTGAACTTTAGTGTGATAAATTTCTCTTTTGGCCCAATAATCTAAAGAAGGAACGTACCATTCGTCAGCATGATATAAACTTAAATGAATGGATGTATTGACACATTTTTCTATAACGGATTCTAATACATTATTATCAATAATAGTGCTATCCACAATAGTATTATTATTTAAAATTAAACCACCATTATATGCAATTATTGGCATATTTGTATTACCTAGAACTTGCTGTAAATGTCTCATAGCTTTTGGCATTCTTGATGAGATAAGAACAAAAGGAATGCGAGAAAGACGTTTGACTTGTTTAATAGTTTCTTCTGATAGTTCTCTGTCTTTATTTAGTAATGTACCGTCTATGTCGCTACAAATTAATTGATAGTTCATTGAATAAGCAAATAGGCCTTTAATTTTGTTTAAAAAAGTAAACTTGCTTGAATTGAATACTAAAAACATGCAAGAATATATGGAGGGCTGTTAGTAAAGCTCTTTAATTTTACTAAGTTTAGTTTTCCAAAGTTTTAATGAGTCTTTGTGATTTTTTATATTATTATGAACTTCTTTAACTAAAGGATTATCATCATCAACATTAGTAAAAAATTGTAAATTGTTTTCAAGTTGATTGATTTGAGCTTTAATTTCGTCTATTTTTTTACGAATAAATGAGCGTTCGTGATCAAGATTTTGGTTGTTTTCGTCTTGGCTTAAAACTTCTAGTTTGTTTTCAAACTTAATAAGCTCAACCTCATTTTTGTCCATTTTTAATTTAGAAAATAATTCATCTAAACCTTTATTGAATTTCCCTTCGATAAAACGTTTATCGCTAGGAACTCGACCAATTTCTTTCCAACTTGAAATAAGGTTATTAATTTCTACTAAACCTTTTTCTTTTTCTTGAGTTATTTTCAAACTCTTCATTGAATCTAAAAGATCACATTTCTTTTTGTATGCTTCTATTTCAACTTTACTAGCCTCATTTTTGGATGCGTGAAGTTTATCGAAAAAGTAATTACATGCCGTTTTAAATTGCTTCCAGATTTTATCACTATCTTTTCTAGGAACATGACCAATCTTCTTCCAATCACTTTGAATTTTCTTCATTAAAGCTATAGTCGTAGGAATATCTTCATTATCCTTATTGTCTTCTGCAATTTTAATAAGTTCTAATTTTTTTTGGAGGTTTTTGTACTGTTCTTTTTTTAAGCCTTTATAAAATGCATTTTTACTCTTATTAAAAGTTCTAACAGCATCTTTGAATTTAGACCAAGTTTCTTCATTTACCTTTATTGGAACTTTACCAGTTTTAAAGAATGAATCTCTAAGTTTTTCAATTTCTTTTATTTTCTTTTGCCAGATGTTATGAGAGTTTACGTTATCTGTATTAATACTCTCAATTTCAGCAATAATGCCAAGTTTTATTTCTAGATTTTTTTCGTAAACCTTATCAATTTCTTGGTAATATGTTTGACGTTTGTCATTAATTATTTTAGTTGAATTCTTAAATCGTTCCCATATTTCTTCTCTGTGTTCTCTATTTACAGGACCAAGTTCTTCTTTCCACATTTTATGAAGATCTTGTAATTCCCTAAAAGCATGAAGTACATCTTCTTCTTGAGCAAGCTCTTCGGCACGCTCAATAATTTTTAATTTCTTCTCTAAATTATGTTTAAAGTCTAAATCTCTAAGATCTCTGTTAAGATGCAAGAAGTCATAAAACATTTCAACATGGTGATGGTAGCTATTCCATGCATTATTATATCTATCTCTTGGAATTGGACCTGTATTTCTCCAGCGTTCTTGTAATTCTTTAAAATGCTTATAAGTAGTATTTATATTTTCTTCAACATTAATTAAGCCTTTTAATTCTTCAATTATTTCAAGTTTATATGCTAAATTTTGTTTTAAGTTTTGTTCTAAACTTTTATAATGTTCATGTTGTTTATTTTTGTATTCTTTATAAATACTCTTAAATTTTTTTTGAATAGGGCTTGAATAATAAAAATCAATTTCATTTCCACCTTCAGATAAAAATTCTTCTTTTTTCTCATCTAGTAATGCTTGAAATTTCGTTTTGAATTCATTATTTATGAGGTTAACATGATTTTTAATAGCTTGAACTTTTTCTTTTTTAACCAATTTTTCTAACTCTATGGTTAAAGCATCAAGCGACATGGAGTCATATTCTTTTAACTCAATAGTATGTCTCTCTTTATTTCCATCATCTTCGGCATCTTCCGCATTAGATTCATCAATTTCGTTTAAAACATCATCGTTATTCTCAGCCTTTGGTGTATCAACTTCTTTTGATTCAGTGTCTTCTTTCAAATCATCAACTGCTGTTTCTTCAGATTCTATTTCTTTTGGATTATCAGCTTGTGTAGAATTATCAGGTGTCTCGGCATTTAAATCTTCAGACGTTTTATTTTTAGATTTTTCTTTTTCTACAGGCTCACTTTTTAATGACTTATTTTCTTTTTTTCCTTCTGCTTCTTGCAGGTTATCTAGCTCAGACATTATATAAATGTTTAGGTTCAGTAATTACTTTAGAGTTTAAATATAGTAACAAACTCCAGCATTTCAAAAGGGAGAAGACTTTTTAATCTTTAAACCATAGATTTTTTCATATATTCCAAATAGACCATGCTTTTTCAGCTTGAAGTTTAAGCATACTTAATCCATTTATAATTAAAGCGCCTCGTTCTTTTCCTAATCTTAAAAATTTAGTTTCTTCAGGATTGTAAATTAAATCAAATAAGATATGATTCTTATTGATAGCTGAAAAAGGAATATTAGGGCATAAATCAATATTTGGAGATGTGCCAAGCGGTGTACAATTAATGATGATTTGGTGCTGCTCAATAGTATTATTTGTTAAAGAATCATATGTAAAATCAACACCGTCTTTAGCAAATCTTGATACATATTTGTAGGTTATGTTTAATTCTCTTAATGTAAATGCAATAGCTTTACTAGCACCACCAGTTCCTAATATTAAAGCATTTTTATGATGTGGTTTTAAATAAAGTTGAATAGATTTCTTAAAACCATAACAATCTGTATTATATCCAATTAACTTGTTTTTTTTAGTGATTTTAACGGTATTAACGGCTCCAATTGCTTTTGCTTTTTTATTAAGTTTATCAAGAAAGGGGATTATGGCTTCTTTATAAGGTATGGTTACATTAAATCCTTTTAAATTGGGTGTGTTTTTAATGATATTAGGCAGTAAATTTATAGTTTCAATATCAAAATTTTCATAGGAGACATTCAAAACATGTTCATCTTCAAATTTCTTTTTAAAATAAGCTTTTGAAAAGGAATAAGATATATTTTTTCCTAATAACCCTAATCTATATATTTTCTTTTCTTGTTTTTTGTCCATAAATTTCTAATGCTAATACAATGGCTATTCCCACAAAAATAAACGCTATGGCGTAATATGTGTCTGTACCTAATTCAGGGATAAACCTTTTATAATTTTCAACAATTTTTTCTCCTCTTGAATCAAATAAAAACTGACCACTTTCATTAAACTTATAAATTGTTTTTTTCCAAGGCCAAACAACACCAAGCGATCCAATGATAAAACCAATAATGGCAGATGTTGTAATGCTTTTATAATGTTTTAAAATGTAACTTAATACATTTGAAAAGGTAATTAAACCTGTAACAGAACCAAGGGTAAAGACCACTAAAACTTTCAGCATTCTTATGCGTTCATAATTATTGACAAAGCTAAAATCTCCACTTATGACATCAAAAAAAGTATCGTATAAGGCATTAACCGACTCCACTAAAAGAAGTACATAATTACCTAAAAGAATAAGAATAAATGATCCTGAAAACCCTGGAAGGGTCATTCCAGAAACACTAATGATTCCACAAAAAAACACAAACCATAAATTATCATTTTCTTTTGCAGGATTTAAAAAACTAATTCCTACACCTAAAATAATACCAATTAAAAGTGATGTATATGTTCTGTAATTCCAGTCTTTAAAATCTTTATTAATATAATAAATAGAACCAATTATCATTCCAAAAAACACACTCCAAACGTATAACTCAAAGTGCTTAATAAGGTAGTCTAGAACTTTTGAAACACTAAAATAACTAACAATCATTCCAAAAAATAGCAAACTGAGAAATTTACCATTAATGTACATGTAGAAACTTTTAAAACGTCCATTAATGAGTAATTTAAAAGCTTTGCCATTAACTTTTCTAAGGGAATATATAAATTCCTCATAAAAACCAGCCACAAAAGCAACAACACCACCAGAAACACCAGGAACTTTATTGGCGGCTCCCATTCCTAAACCTTTTAAGACTAGAAAAATTTTGTCTCTTAGTGTCCTAGTGCTTTCCATTAGTTTTGTTTTGAACCTACTTTTTCTAGAATAAATATCGCTAAAAATCCAATAAACATTACTATTATAGCTACAAATAGTTGAGTGTCTCCCTCATACGAAAAAGGGGATATGCTTTTTTCAACTAGTGGTATTTTTATTCCTTTTGAATTAAGATGCCATGTTAATGTTTCTTTCCAAGGCCATACTTTATTTAACGACCCAAATATAAAACCTGTAAGAACTGCAAGTGTAAAGTTGTGATAACGTTTAAAAAGCCATTTTAATAAATGACTAAAACTTAAAAGGCCTATAAAAGCACCTAGAGCAAAAACAATTATTTTCTTTATATCAAAATCATGTAGCGCATCACTTAATGTTTTGTAGGCACCTAAGATTACCAGAATAAATGAACCAGAAATACCTGGTAAAATCATAGCGCAAATAGCAATAGCACCTGCAAAAAACAGAAAGGTGACACTATCATTTGATGCCATTGATGGTAATGTTGATATATAAAATGCTAAAACAGTACCAATAATGAAACTTATAATTACAGGCAAATTCCATTTGGTTATTTGTTTACCAACAAAATAGATACTTGCTATGATAAGCCCGAAGAAGAACGACCATATTAAAATAGGTTCATTCTCAATTAAATATTTAGCAAACCTCATAAAAGAAACAAAACTTATGATGATACCTAATACTAATGCTATAAGAAAATTACCGTTTAACTCTGTCCAAAAAGGCTTAAAACCCTTTTGAATTAGGGTTTTAAAAAGCGATATATTTATATTACTAATTGTAGAAATTAATTCTTCGTAAATCCCAGATATTAAAGCAATGGTACCACCCGAAACTCCTGGAACAGCATCGGCTGCACCCATAGCCAATCCTTTTAGGGAAATTACTAAATAGTCTATAAAACGCCTTTGCATACGTTGGTCTTTTAAAAATGAAATCCAAAGGTATACAAATTTTTAATAGAGGTTATCTTTAAGGTTTTGTTTTTAGTATGTTTTTAACTTGAATTCTATTAAGAACTTTAGGAAAAAGTTCATCAATAATAAAATGATAATCGGGATTGTATTTTAAGCCATTCTTTAGATGAAAAGATCCTTTATCTGTTTCATTTAATGAAAAGTACAACCCAGCCAATCGATACTCAATTTCGGCATTTTCAGGATAGAACTCTGTGGCTTGTTCAAAATTGTAAATAGCAGCTTCTGTATCACCAAGTTTAATAAGTAAATCACCACGCGATAACCATGTTGAAAGCTCGTAATTTCCTAATTCTAGGGTTTTTTTAAAACCTCTTTCGGCTTCTTCATATAATTTTAACCTAAGAGTTATTTGAGAATATAGCTTCCAATAAATAACGTTTTCACCGTCAATATTAATAGCTTTATTAATATAATAAAGCGCTTTTTGATAGTTTCTTTTTTTATTGTAAAACTTAGTAATGGCAATCCAGCCTTTATCTAATAAAGGGTCTTCGTGAACTGTTTTATAGTAGTATTGAACGGCTAAATCATCCTTTCTTAATTTCTCATGGCAATTTCCAATACGTAATAAAGCAAAAGAAGTTGGGTCGTCTAATGTTAAGGTAATACTATAAAATTCTATAGCTTCTTCAAAGCGTTTTAATTTTTCTAGAACTTTTCCTTTTTCTAAATAGGCGCCTACAAAGGTGTCGTCAGAAATAATAGCGAAATCAAAAGCAGCTAATGCTTTGTTGTAATCTTTTAATGTGAAATATTGTTTTCCCAATTGGTGCCAAGCAACTTCACAATATGGATTTAAATCTAAAAATGAATTTAAATATTCAACGGCTTCTTGATTCTGATCCAGAAAATCAAAACAATATATAATATTGTATAATGCAGAATAATCCTCAATATCTTCTTCAAGACATTTAATAAAATATGTTTTCGCTTCTTCAAACTTATCTAGAAACAAATATTCCATACCTATTAATGAGTAAATATCTACAACATCATCGGTTAATTCTAAAGCTTTTTTTAATACATTAATCGCTTGCAAATGTTCGTCTTTTTTAGAAAACACATTAGCCTTCTGAATATAAATTTCCTCATTCATAGGTTCAAGAAGGTATAATTCATTTAGTAAGGCATCTGCTTCGGCAAGTTTATTTTCAAAAACAAAGACTTCAACTCTAAATAATTTTAGATTAGTTGATGTTGGATGTTGCTCTAAACCTAATTTAATCGCTTTTTTTGCTAATGACATTTTACCTTGATTTAGGTAATAGTGTATAATATTTTCGAATTCTTCAGAATCAAAAAACAACACATTGTTTGTTTTTAGCATTGATTCAAATTTTACGAGAGGTAAACTATTATTGTCATTAGAGCTATACTCCATAAGCAAGTTTGTGTTTTACATCAATAAATTTAACGTTCTAATTGTCTTTTAAAGGAATATGCTTTAAATGTTTTTAACAAAGTAATCAACATATAAACTAATTGTTTATAATATAGATTATTTATATCTAATTAACAGTGAGTTACCTCTATGTTTTTAATTGAATAAAATTCAAAACATTTATGATTATTGCGCATCCTTTGATAATTTCGTCATCCGAAATAGTTAGTGGAGGAGTGATTCTTACTGCTTTTGGCTCGAATAATAACCAGAAAAGTATTAATCCCTCTTCTTGACATGTAAGAATAAGCTTGTTTGTAATATCTTCGGATGTCATAATTAGCGCTAACATCAAGCCTTTTCCTCTTATTTCCGAAATTAAAGGATGTACTAATAAGTTTTTGAAAAGTTGTTCTTTTTTTAAAGTATCAGCTATCAAATTACTTTCAGTGATCTCGGTTAGCGTGGCAAGGGCAGAAGCGGCTATTACTGGATGACCACCAAAGGTTGTAATATGACCAAGTTTTGGATTGTCTTGCAATAAATTCATCAAATCTGTAGATGCTGTAAAAGCACCAATAGGCATTCCACCACCAAGACCTTTCCCGGTTACCAGGATATCTGGAATACAATTATAATTCTCGAAACCAAAAAGTTTTCCTGTTCTACCAAAACCTGGTTGAATTTCATCTAAAATAAGTAATGCCCCAACAGCTTCACATCGTTTTTTAACTTTCTTTAAATAATCATTTTTAGGTTCAATAAAACCTGCACCACCTTGAATGGTTTCTAAAATAACACAGGCTGTTTTGCTTGTAATTTGATTTAAATCCGTCTCATTATTAAATGTTATGAATCGAACGTCAGGTAATAATGGTCTAAAGGCTTGTTTTCTCTCTTCATGTCCCATAACACTCATAGAGCCCATAGTATTGCCGTGATAGGCATGGTTTGCTGCAATAATTTCACTTTTCCCTGTAGCACGTTTTGCTAGTTTTAAAGCTCCTTCAATGGCCTCGGTTCCTGAGTTTGTTAAATACGTGGTATCTAATGAATCAGGCAGATTTTTAGCGAGAAGCTTGGTGAGTTCAACAGCTGGTTTTTGAATGTATTCACCATAAACCATTACATGCATGTACTTGTCTAATTGTTCTTTTATGGCGGTAATTACTTTTGGATGATTATGTCCTAGCGGTGTTGCAGAAACGCCAGCAACAAAATCTAAATAACTTTTATTGTTTAAATCGTAGATATAAGAACCACTAGCATGAGATATTTCCATTGCCAACGGATGTGGGGTAGTTTGCGCTTGATATTTAAAGAAGTCTGACTTCATAAAGTTATGATTTCTTAGACCTTATAGGCTTCTTCTTATTTGGTAATATTTTATTTTTATCCTTAATATTTTGAGGAAGGTTTCTCGATGCTTTTGGTTCTTGTTGCTCGTTTTTTATGTTTGATGTTTTATTAGCTTCATCGATGCGTTCAAGCATTGCGTCATCAAAAAATTCTTCCTGAGGCACGTAATCATCTAAGCCTTTAATTTTTGGCAACACTAAAGGCGCATCATCTTTAAACAAATCTTCGATACTTGTTAAACGTTCATCTTCTCGCCAATCAAAACCCTTTAATATTTTTTCTTTTTCAGGAAATTGAGATACGGGATAAATCTTACCATCAACTTGATTTATTTTCCTGACTTCTTCAATTGTTTTTTTGTCTAAAAACATTTTAATACTACCTGATTTTGCTTTGTCAATACCCACTAATTCATTTAAATCATTTCTAAAATAATATATAGATTCGGCATTCTTAATAATATCAACCACATCCAATTCATTTTCTTCATTAAATAAACCAATAAGTTTTTGTCCTGAAATCTGATTAAAACCAGCGTCAAGCGTATCTTTACTTATTAAAAAAGCATTTTTAAAAACCACTAAAGAGTCTATTTTTTCTGTTTCAGGATTAGATATGATGTGAATCGTGTCGCCGGTCATTTGATTACCAATGTTCCATAAAATTGGACGCCTTTTTGTAGCAAAAGCATCTGTGCTTGACAACTTTGAAATATTAATAAGCTGTGTTAAACCTTTTTCATGATCTACATGAACAGAATCTGCTTTTCCACTCATGTCAGATTTATAAAGTCTCACATTTCTAAAAGCGCGCGTAATTCTTTTTTCTGGTTTACCAGTAACCATTAAGGTATCGGCATGCATATAGATAGAGTCATTTTCCTGAAGCGTAATGGCCAGCGCTTTTTTGGTTATAAATACAGAATCTTTTGCTTTAAAAACTTCTGCATAATGCCCTTTTACAATACTGTTATTTATTGTATCTGTTACGGTTATATGGTTAGTCGCCGAAGCAAAATTTATATTATTATCAAAATATAAACTATCACCTTCTATAATTCTGTTGTCGTAATCAATTTTAGCCTTTTTTAAAGCGTAGCCAATTTTCGTTTTTGTGTCATAATAGCCCTTTTCACAATAGGTAACACTTTCTTCGGTAGTAATAGTAGAAGGACCAAAAAGATAGGCCTGACCGGTATCTGAATAAAAATCAAAAAAATTGGATTTGATGGTCGCATCGGGATTTACTAAAACCACATCAGTTACAAATTGATATTTTTTTAAATTCATATAATAACGACCTATCTTACTTGTAATGGTGCCCGAAGTGTCTTTTACGACTGTACCACCTGTTTCGTAATAAGCCTGTTGTTTTTCCCTGTCAAAATGGAGTGTATCTGTTGTTATTGTTGAATTCGGATCGGTTAAAACCACATCGCCACTCGCAAAAGCTAATTTTGTGACACCACTATATTCAACATATTTAGAACTCATATTAATGGTATCACCTTGAATCATTTTTACATGACCATAAGCCTCAATAAAATTTTCACTTCCATAAAAGTAAGCCTTATCACACCACATATTAATGCTTTCGTGAACAATATGAATTTGTTGCGAATCATCACGGGTTAAAATTTTTGCTCCAGGAAACTTTGTCTCATTAGTGGTTAAAAAACCAGAATATTCAATTTTAATTTTTTTCTGTTGTTGAGCAAAAACAATAGTCGTTGAAACTAAACTAAAAAAGATTATAATAAATATAGATGTTAGTCTATTCAAAATAAAAAATGTTTGACGCAAAAATAACGATTAATATGATGTATACGTATGTTGAATCAAAAAACGCTCCAAAATAGTTTGGAGCGTTTTGTAAGTATTTAATCTTAAAAGAAAAACTTTTATTAATGCCTGAATATCGTTTGCTTTCTGTCTGGTCCAACAGATACAATAGTAATTGGGATTTCTAATTCTTTTTCTAAAAAACTAATATATTCATTCAATTCTTTAGGAAGCTGGTCGGCCTGAGACATGTTTGTTAAGTCTTCACTCCAACCCTTAAATTCAGTAAAAAGAGGCTTTACATTATCAGGATCAATGTTATAAGGGAAATGTTTTATAATATCACCTTTATAATTGTAAGCTGTACAAACTTTTAAGGTTTTAAAGCCAGACAACACATCACCTTTCATCATCATAAGTTGCGTAACACCGTTGACTTGGCAAGCATATCTTAGCGCCACCAAATCTAACCAGCCACATCGTCTTGGTCTTCCTGTTGTTGCTCCAAATTCGTTACCAACACGGCTCATGGTTGCGCCATCTTCATCAAATAATTCTGTTGGAAATGGCCCAGAACCAACACGTGTTGTATAGGCTTTGAATATTCCAAAAACATCACCAATTTGACTTGGTGAAACACCTAAGCCGGTACATGCGCCAGCGGCAGTCGTGTTGCTTGAGGTTACATACGGATACGTTCCAAAATCAATATCTAATAAAGAACCTTGAGCACCCTCGGCTAAAATAGTTTTACCCGATTTTTGAGCTTGATACATGTATTCTTCAGAATCAATGAAAGTTATAGATTTTAAAATATCGACCGCTTCAAAGAATTCTTTTTCCAATTCGGCTAAATCATATTCTATATCTACATCATAGAAAGCTATCATAGACTCATGCTTGTCAGCCAACGCTCTATAACGTTCTTTCCAATCTTTTAATTCTAAATCTCCTACACGAATACCATTTCTACCAGTTTTATCCATGTAAGTCGGGCCAATACCTTTAAGCGTAGAACCAATTTTGGCCTTTCCTTTTGAAGCTTCACTAGCGGCATCTAATAAGCGATGTGTTGGTAAAATTATATGCGCCTTACGCGAGATTAAGAGTGATTTTCTGTAATCTACATCTTGTTCTTCAAGTTTATCCAATTCCTTTTTAAAAATAACAGGATCTATAACAACGCCGTTACCAACTAGATTGGTCGCTTCATCATGAAAAATCCCTGAAGGAATGGTATGTAAAACATGTTTTCTTCCGTTAAAAACCAGTGTATGACCTGCATTTGGCCCACCTTGAAAACGTGCAATAATATTATATTTGGATGTTAATACGTCAACAATTTTTCCTTTGCCTTCGTCTCCCCATTGTAAACCTAGTAGTAAATCTACTGCCATTGTAAAAATAATTATTTGTTTGATTTTCTGTTTCCGTAAAAGTAGAGTGAATGATTATTAATTTCAATATCAAAAACTTCTTCTATTGTTTTTTTTATAGATTGTATTCGTGGATCACAAAACTCAATAACCTCACCAGTATCAGTAAGAATTATATGGTCATGTTGTCTGTCAAAATACGATTTTTCATAATGTGCTTGGTTTTTACCAAACTGATGTTTTCTTACTAAACCACATTCTAAAAGTAGCTCAATAGTATTATACAAAGTAGCACGAGATACGCGATACTTTTTGTTTTTCATGCTTAGATATAATGATTCTATATCAAAATGCTCTGTTTTATTGTATATTTCTTGAAGTATAGCGTAACGCTCGGGTGTTTTACGGTGCCCGTTAGTCTCTAAGAAGTTTGTAAAAACACTCTTAACAATATCTTGATTTTTTGTCTCAGCTTTAACATTCATACGCTCATTGCAAATTTACACTTTTTAAGCTCTATTTACTTTATCTATACCATTAATTTTTTTAAGTTTTTCTATTAGTTTTTTAACAAGTGTATTATTTTTTACAACGATATTAATTTTTCCTTTAAATAAACCGTCATCACTTTCAAAACTTAAACTTTTCATATTAACATGCATGTTAGATGAAATCTCTTTAGTAATGTCATTTACCAAACCAATATGATCAATACCAGATACGAGTATTTTTACTAGAAACTCTTGTTGTGATGAATCTATCCATTTGGCAGACATAATTCTGTATGCATAATTAGATTGTAAGCTTACGGCATTAGGACAATTTTTTTTATGGACTTTTATTCCTTCTGTAACTGTTAAAAATCCAAAAACTTCATCACCAGGTATTGGATTACAGCAGTTGGCCAACTTATAGTCTAGTTTATCTTCTTCTTTGCCAAAGACAAGAGAATCGTAGTTAGCAGTAATTTCTTCTTTTTCTAAATCTTCTTTTTTAATATTTGACTTCCTTGTAATTTTATTTTTAATAAAACTCATCAAGGCATTGTTCTTAGAAGACGCAAAGTCTTTAAGCATGGTGTTATCTATCGTACCAATACCGACTCTGTAAAATAAATCTAAACTAGTTTTAAGTTTAAAATAATTTACTAACTCATTAACGCTGGTTTCATTTAAAGTAACTTTAAGTTGTTTTAGTTTTCGTCTTAAAATTTCTTTTCCTTCTTCACCGATGCGTTTTTTGTCTTCTTTTAAAGCTGATTTTATTTTACTTCTGGCTCTAGCAGTCGTTGAATAATCTAACCAGTTGGGATTTGGTTTCGCACTTTCAGATGTTAATATATCGACTTGATCACCACTTTGAAGCTCATGACTTAAGGGAACTAGTTTACCATTAACCTTAGCACCTCTCGTTTTCATGCCCACTTCTGAATGAATATTAAAAGCGAAATCTAACGCGGTAGCTCCTTTTGGCAATGATTTTAATTCACCTTTTGGCGTAAACACAAATATTTCTTTAGAATAAAGATTAAGTTTAAACTGTTCAACAAAATCTACTGCATTTCCTCCTTGATTTTCGAGTGCTTCTTGTAATCTATTTATCCAGTCTTCTAGATTATCTTCTTTTTCAGAAACTTGTTTGTATTTATAATGAGCTGCATATCCTTTTTCTGCTATTTCATTCATGCGCTCACTTCGTATCTGTACTTCAACCCATCTTCCTTTCGGGCCCATAACGGTAATATGAAGCGCTTCATAACCCGTTGATTTTGGGGAGGAAATCCAATCTCTTAGCCTTACCGGGTTAGGTCTAAAATGGTCTGTAACAATGGAATAGATTTTCCAAGCTAAAAACTTTTCATTTGCAAAATCACTTTTATAAATGATTCTAACAGCAAACTTATCATACACTTCATCAAAAGAAACCCCTTGTTTTAGCATTTTCTTTCTGATGGAGAAAATAGATTTTGGCCTTCCTTTTATACTATAATTTAGATTTTCTTTGTCTAACGATATTTTAATGACTTTACTAAAATCCTTAATGTAAAGATCTTGTTCTTCTTTACTTTCTTTAATTTTATTAAGAATATCATCGTAAACTTCTGGTTCTGTATATTTTAATCCAAGGTCTTCGAGTTCTGTTTTTATGTTATACAGACCAATTCTATGAGCCAAAGGTGCATAGATATAGAGTGTTTCTGAAGCTATTTTTACTTGCTTTTCAGGACGCATAACATCCATGGTTTGCATGTTATGAAGTCTATCTGCAATTTTTATGATAATGACTCGAACATCATCATTCAGCGTAAGAAGCATTTTACGGAAATTCTCAGCCTGTAAAGACACATCCATGTCTTTTTCTTTACTTAAGGATGAAATTTTAGTTAAGCCATCTACAATTTTAGCAACGGTATTTCCAAAAAGCCGCTCAATATCTACGATAGAATAGTCGTCACAATCTTCAACAACATCATGAAGTAATGCAGCGGCTATAGAGGTAGCATCTAAACCGATTTGTTTAGCAACGATTCTTGCAACAGCAAGTGGATGAAATATATAGGCTTCTCCAGAGCGTCTGCGTTGGTTTTTATGACCATCAAGTGCAACATCAAAAGCACTTCTAATAAGTTTCTTGTCCTCATCAGATAGTGTTCTATAACTAACTTTTAAAAGTTCTTTGTAAGCTTTAGCAATGGCTGCGTTTTCTTCTTCTATGTCTACATCTGTCATAAATTAAAAATACTATAAAGAATATTAACAAGCAACAGCTTTGATAACTTTTACGATAAAAAAGGAATATATTAAGAATTAAGAAAATCTATCAATAAAGACACTGCTTTTCCGCGATGACCAATCTTATTTTTTAAAGCTAAATCCATGTCAGCAAATGTTTGTTTATAACCAATCGGTTTAAAAACGGGATCATAGCCAAAACCATTTTTACCATGTTTAGTTTTGGTAATGTTACCTTTACATATTCCTGTAAAGGTGTCGATGTTATTATTGATGGATAGCGCAATAACCGTTTTAAATTGGGCTTTTCTACTATCCTTGTTTTGAAGCTGGTCAAGTAGTTTTTTTGTATTGTCGTCACTATTTCGTTGTTCACCAGCAAAACGGGCCGAATAGACGCCTGGCTGACCATTTAAAGCATCAACTTCCAGTCCAGTATCATCAGCAAAACAATCGTAGCCATAATGTTCTTTAACATACTTTGCTTTTTGAACAGCATTACCTTCAATTGTATTTTTTGTCTCTGGAATGTCTTCTAAACAACCAATATCTTTAAGACTTAGTAAGGTTATATGTTTTGGAATAAGGGCTTGTACTTCATTGAGTTTATTAAGGTTATTGGTGGCGAAAACAAGTTTCATATAATTGAGATTTAATATGTGTAAACTATTTTAAAACAAATCTATAACTTAAAATTGAACTCAGAATTTTAATATAAAAAAATCTATCTAAAATTTATAACTTGCAGTATTTAATTCATAATAATATTATTTTATAAATGCGACGTATACTAACTTTTGCCATTTCCGTTTTTTTAATGTGTAATCTTCAATCTCAAAATCAACCCTGGCAAGGTAAGTTTGAACCAATTGATAACATGATTAATCCACCAAATAGTTTTAGAGCAGCAAGCGGAGCACCAGGAAAGGCCTATTGGCAACAGCGGGCAGATTATAAAATCAATGTGCGATTAGATGAGGCTAATAATACTATTTCTGGTGATGAAACCATTACCTATTACAATAATTCTCCGGATGACTTAAGTTACTTGTGGATTCAATTAGAGCAGAATGTTAATAAAAAGGGAAGTGAAGATTTTGGTTCTATAGGAAATACTTTAGCAGACGGCATTAGTACACGCCAAATGCAAATGCTCACAAGAGCTATAGATTTTCCAGCAGGTTACTCTATTAAATATATAAAAGATGTTAATGGAAGTAATATTAAATCGTTGGTTAATAATACCATGATGAAAGTACTCCTAAATGAGCCTTTGAAATCAGGAGCCACTTTAAGTTTTTCAATAGGTTGGTCTTATCCTGTTACAGACAGAAGCATGTTTATGTTATCAAGAGAAGGTTATGAATATTTTCCTGAAGATGACAATACCGTATATTTAATAGCGCATTGGTTTCCAAGAATGGCCGTTTATAATGATACTGAAGGTTGGCAAAATCAACAGTTTCAAAGGCTTGGTGAGTTTGCTTTAGAGTTTGGTGATTATGAGGTAGACATTACTGTGCCAGAAGATCATGTAGTAGCGTCGACAGGTGCGTTGCAAAATACAAATGAAGTTTTAAACAGAACGCAACAAAAAAGATTTGATGAAGCAAAAAAATCATTCGATAAGCCCGTATTAATTGTTACTAAAGCTGAAGCAGAGGCTAATGAGAAATCAAAATCAAAAAAATTAAAAACGTGGAAATTTAAAGCCACTAATGTTAGAGATTTCTCTTTTGCATCCTCAAGAAAATTTATTTGGGATGCACAAGCTGTAAAATTCTCAGACCATAATACGATGGCTATGTCCTTTTATCCAAAGGAGGGATTACCCGTTTGGCAGGAAGAATCTACAAAAGCAGTGGTTAACGCTTTAGAAGTATATTCAGAATCAACCTTTGAATATCCTTATCCAGTGGCTATTTCGGTAAACACATCTAATATAGGTATGGAATTTCCAATGATTAGTTTTAACGGTGGAAGGCCAGTAAACGGAAAAATAAGTGATAGAGCGAAAGCAGGGATGATTGGAACCATCGTTCATGAAGTAGGACACAATTGGTTTCCGATGATTATAAGTTCTGATGAACGCAAATGGATGTGGATGGACGAAGGATTAAATACCTTCATTCATCAAAGAACAATAGCAGAACGTTATCCTGATTTTAATAGTACAACTCCTAAAAGCATTGTTCCTTTTATGAGTGGTGATAAAAGTATTATGAGACCAATTATGACAACTTCTGATAGTGAATTATTAAGTCAATTTGGAGCTAATTTTTACATGAAGCCAACTGTTGGTCTTCAAATGTTAAGACATTCAATTGTAGGAGAAGAATTGTTTGATCAAGCCTTTAAAGAGTACTGTAACCGTTGGAAATATAAACACCCTAATCCAGGAGATTTGTTTAGAACGCTTGAGGATGCGACGGCCGTTGATTTAGATTGGTTTTTTAAGGGTTGGTTTTTTACAACCGATAATGTAGATATGGAATTATCGAATGTCAAATGGTTTAAGGTTTATGAAGAATCATTGAATATTGAAGATCAAATTAAAAATGTAAAAATGAAAATTGAAGGTGAAAACTCTGGAGGAATAGCAAAGGATTTTTCAAGTGGTCCGGAAGTGATAAACATGGTTCCTACATCAGGTAGAGGTTATGGTGGTTTTTTATCAAGACTTAATGAGCCAGAACTTCGTAAACAGCTTTCAGGAAAAAACATTTACGAAGTGACGATAAAAAATATTGGAGGTCTTGTGATGCCTGTAACTATTGAATGGATCTTTAAAGATGGAAGTACTGAAATTGATACCCTTCCAGCGGAAATATGGCGTAGAAATGAATATGAGATTAAGAGAACCTTCGTTAAGGAAAAAGAAGTTACTCAAGTTAATTTAGATCCTAATTTTGAATTTGCAGATACCAACATGACTAACAATACCTTTCCTAAACAGGAAGAAGTATCAAGTTTTGAAAAATTTAAACAAAATAATTAATTAGTAACTAATTAAATAAGACATTTTTAAAAC
This sequence comes from Yeosuana sp., assembly GCF_057126245.1. Classification (NCBI taxonomy): domain Bacteria; kingdom Pseudomonadati; phylum Bacteroidota; class Flavobacteriia; order Flavobacteriales; family Flavobacteriaceae; genus Yeosuana; species Yeosuana sp. The sequence goes on from NZ_DBNGMQ010000075.1 coordinate 58,083, forward strand.
CAACCAAAAGATGCAAAAATTTAATTCGCCATTAGAAGCCTTTTTATATTGGGAGGAAAAAACACCAAACAATATTTTTTTAAATCAACCAAATGACGGAAAAATTATTAGTTATTCATTTTCTGAGGTAGGTAATCAAGTTAGAAGAATTGCCCATGCCTTAAAAGCCTATAATTTTCCGGAACACAGTCATATTGCCTTACTTTCAAAAAATTGTGCACATTGGCATATGTCTGATTTGGCTATCATGATGGCTGGTTACGTTTCCATTCCCATATATCCAACCCTTAATGCACATTCAATTGATCAAATTTTAAAACATAGCGAGTCAAAAGCAATCATTATTGGCAAACTAGATAATTTTGAGCAACAAAAAGCAGGTATTCCTGATATACCAAAAATTTCTGTAAGGCTTTATAATATAAATGAAGGAGCTATTTGGGAAGATATTTTGCATGAAGGTCAAAAAATTGAATCCGTCTACGTTCAAAAATCTAAAGATTTGCATACTGTTATTTATACTTCAGGAACTACCGGAACTCCAAAAGGGGTTATGCATACGGTAGAAAACTTTATGATAAGTTCTTATTATTTAATAAATAATTATCATGCACCTAAACAAGCAAAGTTTTTTTCGTATTTACCAATAGCACATGTAGCAGAGAGAGTCTTAGAAACCGTATGTATTATTTTAGGAGCTCAGGTAAGGTTTCCAGAATCTCTTGAGACATTTGCGGAAGACTTAGAGAAGACTCACCCTTATGGTTTTTTTGCTGTTCCAAGAATCTGGACAAAATTTCAGGAAAAAATTTTAGAAAAAATTCCACAGAATAAATTAACACTATTACTCAGAACCCCTATAATTAACGCTATAATTAAGAAGAAATTACAGCAAAAACTAGGTTTAAGAAAAACGAAATTTATATTATCTGGAGCTGCGCCTTTAGCGCCTAGTTTAATAAGTTGGTTTAAATCTATTGGTATAGAGATTTTGCAAGTATATGGTATGACCGAAGATTGCTGTATTTCCCACTGGAATATTCCTGAAGCAAACAGGCTTGGAACCGTTGGTAAACCTTTAAAAAAAATTAAAACTAAATTATCTCCAGAAGGAGAAATTTGTATTAAAAACGATTGCATGTTTAAAGGTTATTTTAAGGAACCAGAGTTAACTGCTTCCGTTTTTGATGAGGAAGGCTATTTTAAAACTGGTGATATTGGTGAATATGACCATGATGGTTTTTTAACCATAACAGGAAGAGTAAAAGATCAGTTTAAAACAGATAAAGGTAAATACATTTCTCCTGCACCTTTAGAGTTAGAGATGTCGAAAAATACTGATATTGAACAAATTTGTATTGTAGGTACTGGGATTCCTCAGCCAATAGCGCTGATTACGCTGTCTGAATTAGCAAAAGCTAAATCAAAAGAAGCTTTATGTGCGAGTTTAATTTCAACTGTTAATCTGGTAAATCCAAATTTAGAAAAGCATGAAACTATTGAAAAGGTAATTGTTATGAAAGAAGATTGGACGGTTGATAATGGTTTGACTACACCAACTCTTAAAGTTAAACGTAATAGTATAGAAAAGATTCATCAACCCTATTATAAACAATGGTTTGAAAACTCTGAAAAAGTAATTTTTGAATAGTATGGATAAAATGAAACTTCTCTGTATAGGTGATAGCTTAACGTTTGGATATGAAATGGAAATATCAAAAAGGTGGACCAATTTACTTGAAGAATCATTGAAAATTGAGGTTTTTAATTATGGTATAAATGGCGATACAACATCTGGTATGTTGTCAAGGTTAATGAATGCCTTGAGTGATGTGAAGCCTACTCATACATTAATTTTTGGTGGTACTAATGATTTATGGTTTGGTTTAAAAAGTGAATTTATTATTTCAAATATTTATGCTATGACCAAGCAGGCCATATTTGCCAAGAGTATTCCTATTATAGGTGTTCCAACACCTTCGTTTGATCTTGCAGAACTTAATTTTGTTGGTGAAAATTATTCTGAACGTCTAAGAGGTTTCAATCAAACTTTAATAAAACATTGTTTAAATAAGGATAACCATTATATCGATTTTACTAAATATATGACTGAAGAACATTTTATGGATGATGGTATTCATTACAATGAAAAAGGTCATAACGAACTGATGAATTGTGTTCAAATCAAATTAAATAGTCTTATTTAAATAGTATCTTTGCAAAAATTAATTTACTTCAAATGAAAACAACACTTTATACGCTAATTTCATGTCTTATATTGTTTAATTGTTCAGATAAAAAAACAATTATTAAAGACAAACTTTCAAATAATAATCCTTTTAATGTGGATTTAAATCAAGTTATTGATTATGCAAGTGTAACGAGCGATGATGTTGTTGAATATGGCAAAGTTACTATTAAGAACGCTGCGATTGATATTGAAGAAATTAAAAGTATTGAAACGCCTACACTAGAAAATACGTTTGCAGCTTTCGATGATGTGCAAAACAATCTTAGCAAAGCAAATAATAATGCATTTATGTTGTATTGGGCTTCTACAGATTCTATAACAAGAGCTAAAGGGCTAGAATATTCACAAAAAATTGATTCCGTAAATACAGTTTTTAATGCTGATAAGAAATTGTTTAAACAGTTTGAAACATTTTCTAATTCAGAGGATTATAAAAAGTTGGAGGGACACAGAAAATTATTTGTTGATGATCTCATTGATAATTTTAAGTTGTCTGGTGTAAATTTAGAAAATGATAAGCTAGAAGCGTTTAAAAAATTAAAAGCAGAAATAACCGATTTAACATCGCAGTATTCCATAAATATGAATACAGTAAATGATATTGTTAAATTAGACAAAAAAGGTGCAGAAGGACTATCTGAGTCTATTAAGGAAACATACAAAACTGGTGATAATACTTATAAAATTCCAGTAATCAACGCCACCTCGGGTCCGGTTATGAGTAATGCCATAAATGAAGATACCAGAAAAGATTTTTACTTTAAATTTAATAATCGTGGCGCAGAAAAAAACCTAGACATATTAGATTCCTTAGTCAAAAAAAGATATGAAATTGCCCGACTCATGGGATATCCATCGTATGCAGCTTATAATCTCGTGCCAAAAATGGCAAAAAAACCAGAAAATGTTTGGAGTTTTATTAATGATTTGGTTTCAAAATCAAAAGAGAAAGCAATAATGGATATTGAAATACTTAAGCAAATAAGAAATAAAGACAAGAATATAACGAGTGATAGTGTTATAAAACCATGGAATATGGGTTATTATAATAATAAAATATTAAAAACCAAGTATAATGTTGATAGTGAAATACTGAAGGAATATTTTACTATGAATGAAAGTTTGAAAGGGATGTTAGATATATATGAAAGGCTTTTAGGATTTCAGTTTAAAAAAGTTGACAACCCATCTGTATGGAATGATGATGTTGAATTGTATGAAGTTTATGAAGGAGACACACTTAAAGGAAGATTTTATTTAGATTTATATCCAAGACCTAATAAAGAAACGTGGTTTTATGGAATGGAATTAGCTGGTGGAAAAAATACTTCAAAAGGGTATCAAGTTCCAATAAAAATGCTTTTAGGAAATTTCACAAAGCCAACAGAAACCTTACCCTCTTTATTAAGTTATGGACAATTACGAACACTGTTCCATGAGTTTGGGCATATTATGGAAGGTGTGTCATATGAAGGAGAGTATGGTATCCAAGGTAACTCCAAAAGAGATTTTGCTGAAGCCATGTCTCAAATGTTTGAAAACTGGCTGCGAGATTATGATATTGTAAGCAGTTTCGCAAAACATTACAAAACAGGAGAAGTTCTACCAAAAGAGATGTTTGATAACTTATTGAATTCTAAAAATTTATCATCTGGTTTAGGGCTTCAAGGGTCTTTAAAACGATGTGCTTATGATATGAATTTATATGATAAGTATGACCCTGAAAACCCAATTGATACGGATAAGTTATGGACAGTTGTAGAAAAAGATTTAGGAATTGTTCCTACGCATGTAGAAGGAACCCATAGTCAGGCATGTTGGATTCATATTAATACGCATCCGGTATATTATTATGGTTATTTATGGAGTAAAGTATATGCTCAAGATATGTTTACAGTCTTTAAAAAGAATGGTTTAAGAGATTCTTCAACTGGAAAGCAATACAGAAAATTAATCTTAGCTAATGGAAGCCAACGTGATATTGTTGAAGCTGTTGAAGAATTTTTAGGTAGACCATCAAATAACGAAGCTTATATTGAAAGTCTTGGATTGGAATAATTACCTATGATGATAAGGTTCATTCCTTAAAATGGTGAATCCTCATTATTTCTTTGTGAGAACAATGAGTATTTAGCTACAAGAATATTTAAAAAATTAATGTGGTTTTGGAATTGCTAATACTTGTTCTTTATATCTGTAAAAAACAGTAGTGTTATCTTTTAAATTCTTATTGACAACCATTCCCGCTTGCACGATATTATTGCTTCCGATTTCTATACCTGGGATTACGGTAGATCGAATTCCGAAATAATTATTATCACCCACTTTGACTGATCCCGCTATACCAGCCACTGAAAAGAAATTATTATCACCTACAACGCAATCATGGCTAATAAAACAATAAGTAGTAAGGAAATTATAATTTCCGATGATGGCATTTTTTTCAAGGATAGAGAAAGGAAAAATTATATTACCTACACCAATTTCCATATTTTCAGGTTTTATAACGCTATGGTGAATAAAACTACCAATTTTGGCATTTTTCCGTAACATAGTTTCAATCAATTTCTTTCTACATTTGATTTTCATTACTGCAATCAACACCTCTTCATCCTTTCCAGGTATATATGAGTCTATATTGCATAAAAGAGGGGCATTGTACTTGTATTTTTCCCAATTTTCTTTCGAGTCATCTATATAACCTACTATTTTTATTTTGTCATCCGGCCCGACTTTTGAATTGTGATCTTCAATATAAAAGGTTAACTCTGAGCCAGCTCCACCGGCTCCCAGAATAATTACTTTTTTCATTTTCGTTTAATTATATTGCTATTATCAAGGAGGTATCAAAAATACTTAGTTGAGGTACCTTGTCTTGTTTTTTAACTATATCTGCAAGCTCTCTTGCTAATTCATTAATTCATTGGTGTCTAAGGTTTTAAGAAGCATGTTTTGTCCGTCTTCAGAATAAACTTTGAAAATACTATGAATTGCATTCATTACATTAATCAACTCTAACTTAGAGTTGGTTACAAAAAGCACTCTGGCAATAACTTGCAATAAGGTGCCAACGGCGCGATCCGGTATCACGTCACCTTCTTTGTAGGATATAAAACATGAAGTTACTCCCGGTAACTCCAATATTTTACTTTTACCATCAATTCTTCCAATTTTACCAGGTTTCAAAAGGAATGTTATATTTCCTCCAAATTTATATGTATTTGCAACAATCCTATTATAAAGAGGATTGTCGCACATTTTACCCGTAATTGCAAAATAAATCAAATGCTCTAATATGTTGATATTATTTGTTTTCGATAAAACATGATATTCTAATGAACCTGTGAGACGAAATCCCATTTCATAAAAAACGAATTTTCCATTTTTAACAAATGACTGAATAAATATCAACCCATTTTGTATACCAACAGATTTAAACATTTTTATAACTTTACTATCTAAAGTATCAATATAATCTTCCAAATGTTCTGAAGGGAATATATAGGCCACAGGAAGTGGTATTGATTTATTTTGTCTGTTTTGAGTATGACGGTCAGCAATAGCAGTTAGAAATATATTACCATCTTGTGCTGTATAAAAAATAGTGGCTTCTTTCCAAGGCATATATCTTTCTACAATGACCTGTTTGCTTGGGGAATAATTTAAAGATTTTTCAAAATTCTTAGTAAGTTCGTCGATGTTAGAGCATATACTAATCCCTCGTCCAGCAGTATTATCAATAGGTTTTATTAGGACAGGATAACTAATATTCTGACAGTTAATTTTTGATATCGGTAAATTAATTTGAAACTCCTCTACTACAGGTACATTAAAATCACGACAGAGTTGTTTAAACTTTATTTTATTTGTAGCAATCTCAATCTGTTCTTTTGTAGCATAACAAGGTAATTTTGCTTTTTCGCAGATCTGTTGATAAAAAGGTAGCAGAAGTTCGATAAATCCTGTTAAAATACCATCTATTTCCTCCTCTTTTATAAGATTTACCACAGCATCAACATCTGTAGCACTAACCATGCTAGCTTTATCAGCAATAATTTTAGCTGGGGCGTTTTCGTCATAATCTGCCACTATTACATAAAGACCTAATTCTTTAGCTTTTTGTACAATTTCACAACTCATGTTTGTGCCGCCCAAAACGAGTAATTTTTTTCCTATTAAATTCATTCTAATATCTTTAATTTTAAAAAATTAGGAATTTAAAGAAACAATCCATTCATATTCTATTTTTTACCAGTTCCATTAATCCATTTATCGTTACGGAATTATTAATTTCTTCAGCAGATAAAGTCACATTATATTCGCTATCACAAAAGGCAATAATCGACAAAATAGTAAGCGAATCCCAGGTATCAAAAGATTCGAGTTCATCATTCAAGTCGACGGTATCTACTTCTAAAATTTCTGAAATAGCAGTCTCAAAATTTTCCATGTAGAGGTTATTTAAAATTAATCATTTCACAAAAAGTCAAATTTTCTAATTGTATAAGTAAAGAGGCCCAACTTAGTCCTACACCAAATCCCGCCATACAAACAAAAAATGATTCATTCAAGAGTTTCTTTCCTAAATTAAAGGTGATATTAATAGGTATAGTGGCTCCACTACTATTGCCAAAATTCTCAACAATATTGTTTGGCATTTTTTCTTCATAAACTCCCATTTTACTTGCTAGTTTCTTCAACATGAATTTATTCGGTTGATGGAACATATAATAATCTATATCATTATGACTACAGGAGGCTAATTCTAGTAATTTTTTAACCATTGGAGGTACTTCTCGTTGAACAAAATTAAAAACATCATCACCCTTCATAACTAAATGATTTAAGGATCTAAGATTACCAGATTCATCTTTTTTTAATATAGATGTTTCTTGCGTTGAAGGCATTTTGAATCCTCCTGCTGGAATAATCAAAACATCTGAACCGCTTCCATCCAATTTTACTGCACTAAATATAGGGCTGCTTGAAATACTTTTTTCAACTATTGTAATAGATGCCGCATCACCAATTTGGGGGTTATTGTTCCTGTCATTCTTAGAAACCTTTTTACTCAAAGTGTCTGCATTTAATAGGACAACCTTTTTTATTTCTTCCTGTTCTAATAACATAAAGGCTTGATTAAGTCCAATAACGTAACCGGAACAACCTTGATTTATGTCCAAACAAATCATATCTTTCTTAAGATTAAGTTTTCCGTGAATAATATGACTTGTTGGGGGCATAAAATGATCTGGTGATTGTGTTACCAAGATTAAACCGTCTATTTCATCTTTATTCAATAACTTTTTTTCAAAAAGATAATTCAATCCAAAAACACAAAGATCGGAAGTAGTTGTATTTTTATTAACAACCCTACGTTTATTGTATCCCATAATTAATTTGAGTTTCATAGATTGACTAGTAGAAAAACTATAATTTTCTATTTCATCTTCAAATTTGATCTCATTTTCTGGCAATACAGTCAGTATTCCACTGATTTTTTTTTTATTGAATTTTAGGTTCATAGAGAAGCATTGTTTTTAAGTAGTAGTCTTTTCACACTATCCACACTTGAAAAATTCTCAGGTAAAATATCTAATCCATCAATTGAAATATTAAAATTTTCATCTAAAGAATTAACTAAAGTTAAAATATCAAATGAATCTAAAAGGCCCTCAGTGATAAAATTATTAGATTTTGAAAAATCAAACTCCGGTCTGATGTCATTAAGTATATCTATAATTTTCTCTTCCATAAAGCAGTGTGTTTTCATTTACAACGTAATTTTTAGAGTATAAACTATTAATATAAATTATTGTAAAGTTATAAATTAAGATTGTTGATTATTGTGACAAATGTCATCTTTTAGCTAAATTAAGCGAAATTAGAATGCTATTTACTAGACAATAACCATTACGAAAAAATAATGATATCATATTACTATTTTATGACCATTGTATTTTTTTCTTCAGATAATTTCGGTCAATTTTACCACTTAAACTTTTAGGTAATTTCTCCATTCTTAAATATTTGGAAGGAATCATATATTTAGAAAGTTTAGTGCTTAGTTTTAATCTAAATTCTGAAACAGTAATTTCTATTTCAGATTCGTAAATCAACACAATTTCCTTTTTATTTGAATCATATAAAATACAAGGAATTATAGAGCTAAAAACATTCAGAATCGTGTGTTCAATTTCTCCTAGTTCAATTCTATAGCCTAAGTGCTTTATTTGAAAGTCCTTTCTGCCAACAAAAATAATTTCACTTTCATCATTCAAAAACACAATGTCTCCAGTATGATAAATTTTTTCAGGAAAGGAATCATTTAAAGGATTTTGTGTAAAAACTGAATTCGTTTTTTCAAAGTTATTCCAATATCCCAAAGCTAATGATGATCCTCTAACACACAATTCGCCATGTTCCCCTTTTTTGCAAAGTTCATTTTTATCATTTAATATTAGTATATCACTATTCCTACAAGGTTTTCCAATTGGCAAAACCTCATCATCTTTAAAATCTCTTTCAACGATGTAGAAAGTGCAGTCGACTGTAATTTCAGTTGGACCGTATAGGTTTGCAAATAAAACCTCTTTATCCAAGTTCTTAATCCAATAATTTAAGTGTTTTGTAGGCATTACTTCTCCGGCAAATAATACTTTTTTCAAAGACGGTATTTTCAAAGTATTCAATAACTTCAAATTAGCAACATTTATCAAAACCGAAGGAACCCAAAAAATGAAATTGATTTGATTTGTGTTTATATATTCCAAAAGTTTGGCTGGGAACATAAAGAGTTGCTCAGGAATTAAATGAAGCGTTGCTCCCGTGAAAATCATTAAATAAATGTCAAGTGTAGAATTGTCAAAAATAAAAGGAGCTTGATTACCAATGACTTCTTTTTCTGTTATATTAAAAGTCTCTATTGCCCATAGTATATAATCGAAAATTGACTTATGAGATATTACTACACCTTTTGGAATACCAGTTGAACCAGAAGTGTGAATAATGTATGCTGGATCGTTATCTATACAGTTTTTGTAATTTGAACTATCAATTTTAAATTCTACACTTTCTATGGTATCTATATTAATAATATCAAATTCTAGATTACATTGTTTTAATTTTTCTTCGTATTCACTATTAGTTAGGATACATAATGGTTTTAGAACATTTAAAATTGATTTAATTCTTTCAATAGGATTTTTGGTGTCTAATGGGGCATAGCAATTTCCACTATATAAAGTAGCAATAAATGATACAATGGAATCATTAGATTTAGGTAAAAAAATAGCTATTGGCTTATTAAACAATCCATAGCTGTAGGATATTTTTGTAGAAATCAGTCTAGCTTTTTGTTGTATCTCTTGAAAACTTAATTTAGTTGAGGCATCAACCAAAGCTGATTTATCAGGATACAGATTAACTGTATGATCGAAATATTCTATGAGATTATTATTCACAATAAATAAGGGCTTAGATAAGGAATGTTTTTATAATCTGAATTAAAAATAGTCTATTAGATTTTTGGAAAGAATAATTATAGACATAAAGCAGATAATTATGTATAAAATGAAATCCTTATTGATGATGATAAGGTTCATTCTTTAAAATGGTGAATCCTCTGTAAAGTTGTTCAATTATAAATAGTCTAACCATTTGGTGTGAAAAAGTCATTTTTGAAAGTGATAATTTTCCTTGTGCTTGTTTGTAAACATCTTGAGAAAAACCATAAGGGCCGCCAATAACAAAAACGAGCTGTTTAATGCCAGAATTCATGTGTTTTTGCAAGTATTCTGAAAACTCAACAGAATCTAACTGTTTGCCATTTTCATCAAGTAAAATGAGCACATCAGTAGTGTTTAATGTCTTTAAAATAAGCTCGCCTTCTTTTTGTTTTTGTTGCTCTTCAGTTAAGTTTTTAGCCTTTTTAATATCTAGTATAATTTCTAAATTAAACTTAATATAAAAGTTTAAACGTTTTTGGTAGTCTTCAATTAGTATTTGAAGCGATTTGTTATCGGTTTTGCCAATGGCTAGTAGTTTAATTGTCATAAAACAAAATTAATATTTTGAAAATTAGCAAATTAGTATTTAAAGGTATAAATTTTGTAAAATTCATAAATTGAAAATATAATATAGCAAATCAATTTCTTATTTTAGCATTAAATTTATATTCTAATGATAACTAAAGAACAATTTGACAACGAAATTGAGATTATAATTTCAAACGCCATAAGAGAAGATGTTGGTGACGGAGACCATAGTTCATTGGCTTGTATTCCTGATGGAGTTAGAGGAAAAGCAAAACTTTTAGTTAAAGACAAAGGTATTATTGCAGGAGTAGCATTTGCAAAAAAAGTATTTGCTTATGTTGATAAAACATTAAGAATAGAAACGCTTATTGAGGATGGTTCCGAAGTGTCATTTGGTGATATAGTTATGTATATTGAAGGGTCTCCTAAATCAATTTTAAAAGCAGAAAGAACGGTTTTAAACGGCATGCAACGAATGAGTGCTATAGCAACTAAAACCAGAATGTTTGTTGATTTATTAAAAGGAACAAGAACAAGAATTTTAGATACTAGAAAAACAACACCAGGGATTAGAGCCTTAGAAAAATGGGCCGTTAAAATTGGTGGTGGTGAGAACCACAGATTTGCTCTCTATGATATGATTATGCTTAAAGATAATCATATTGATTTTGCCGGTGGTATTACAAAAGCAATTGATATGGCTAAACAATACCTTAAAGAGACCAATAGAGATTTATATATTATGGTTGAAGCAAGAGATTTAGTAGAAGTGAAAGAAATACTTCAAAGTGATGGTATTTACAGAATTTTACTAGATAATTTTGATTATGAAGACACGAGAAAGGCTGTTAAGCTTATAGGAGATACATGTTTTACAGAATCTTCAGGAAACATCAATGAGCAAACCATAAGGCATTATGCTGAAACCGGTGTTAATTATATTTCATGTGGCGCGTTAACGCATTCTGTTCATAACATGGATTTAAGTATAAAAGCCTTAAAATAAGTCTATAATAAGTTAGTTTTTGAATTTGTTAAAATAGAAATTATATAAATTTTTTATTTGATAACTTTACGTAAAACAACAGATACAATTATTAATGACCAAACCTATTGAAGATAAGCTTTCTAAAATTCCTGTAATTAATATTTTAGTAAAACTTTTTAAAAAAATTAAACTTCCAGGACTTGAAGGTCTTTCGTTTTATGATCTATTTGAACTTTATATTATTGGCATCGTTAAAGGGGCCTTAACTACAAGAGCAAGTTCTATCGCTTTTAGTTTTTTTATGGCCTTATTCCCTTTTTTATTATTTGTATTAATTGTTATTCCGTATGTTCCAATTGATGATTTTAAAATTGAGTTTCTAAATTTTTTAAATTCTTTTTTACCACCAAATACTTCAGAATTTTTCTTTGAAAATATTTTTGAGAATATAGATCAATCTCAACGAGGCGGATTAGTGTCTTCGGTGTTTTTATTATCAATTTTTTTAATGGGAAATGGTGTAAGTGCTGTGTTTGCTGGTTTTGAAAATTCTTATCACGAACAATTAATCAGAAATGTAGTAAGACAGTATTTATATGCTTTAGGTGTTGCGTTAATATTGGCATTCTTGCTTATTTTTACCATTGTAGTTTTAGGATATTTTCAAATATATATTGTTAAAAAAATATTAGATGTTTTAGGTAATCAGGGATATGAAGCAGAATCTCAAACAGTTTTTTGGTTTGATGTAGCAAAATATATGTTTTTTATTATCATGGTCTACTTGGCGACCGCAACTTTATATTATTTTGGTACTAAAGAAGGTAAAGACTCAAAATTCTTTTCTGCCGGTGCTTTGTTTACGACCATACTTATCATTTTAACATCGTATTTATTTGGAATATACATTGAAAATTTTGCCCAATACAATAAACTTTATGGTTCAATAGGAGCCCTATTAATTTTAATGTTTTATTTATGGTTAAATGCCAATATTTTACTCCTAGGTTACGAATTAAATGCTTCTATGAATAAATTACGAAAGGGTGCTAGTTTATGACATATTTTATAGACGTCATTCTTCCAATTCCTCTAGAAAAACAGTTTACTTATAGTATTACCGGTGCTGAAGCAGATTTTTTACAAATTGGTATGCGGGTTTCTGTACCCTTTGGTAAAACAAAAATTTATACAGCCATTGTCTATAAAATTCATAGTGAAGCTCCCATGGCATATGAAGCAAAAGACATCCATCAAATACTAGATGAAGAACCAATCATAAATAAAATTCAACTTAATTTATGGGAATGGATAGCTCGTTATTATATGTGTACTTTAGGGGAGGTTATGAGAGCTGCTTTACCCAGTGCTTTTATTTTAGAAAGTGAAACTGTTATTTTTTTAAATACTGAAAAAACTATTGTTGATACCGATTTAAAAGATGATGAGTTTTTAATATATGAAGCTTTGCAACATCAATCATCATTAAAAATTCATGATATTTCTAACATTCTCGATAAAAAAACAGTGCTTCCTGTGATTAAGAGTTTATTAGAAAAGGAAGTCATTTTTGTTGAAGAAGAAGTTTATGAAAAGTATAAACCAAAATTAGTGCGTTATGTAAAAATGCATCCTAATTTTTCTGCTGAAAAGTCGCTACAAGGGTTATTGGAAGAATTATCGCGAGCTCCAAAGCAAAGTCAAGTCATACTTACATTGTTTTCAATTTCTTCAAAAACAAAAAGACCTGTAAAAGTGTCTGATTTAGCTCAAGAAAGCGGAGCTTCTTCAGCAATAATAAAAATATTAATTGATAAAGAAATTCTCGAAGAATACGATATTCAGACCGATAGAGTTGTCTATTCAGGAGAGGCTATTGCAAATTCAAAAACACTTAATGAATTTCAACTAAAAGCATTACAAGACATAAAACTTTCTTTTAAAGAACAACATGTAGTGCTGTTGCATGGTGTAACATCTTCTGGTAAGACGGAGGTATATGTTAAACTTATAGAAGAAGTTTTGGCACAAAATAAGCAAGTACTTTATTTATTACCAGAAATAGCATTAACAACGCAATTAGTTTCAAGATTACAAAATTATTTTGGAGAACAAGTAGCCGTTTTTCATTCAAAATACTCAACTCATGAGCGTGTTGAAGTTTGGAATAATGTCTTAGAAAGTAGAAAGAAATCTAAAATAGTGATAGGTGCACGTTCTTCAATATTTTTACCATTTAATAATTTAGGACTTATTATTGTTGATGAAGAACATGAACAGTCTTTTAAGCAGTTTGATCCGGCACCGCGATATCATGCCAGAGACACCGCTATAGTTTTGGCAGGTTTACATCAGTCAAAAACTCTTTTAGGTTCTGCAACACCAAGCTTAGAAAGTTATTTTAATGCACAACAGAATAAGTATGGATTAGTTGAAATTAACACACGTTATAACAATGTTTTAATGCCGGAGATAGAGTTGGTTGACATAAAGGATAAACATAAGCGTAAATTAATGAATGGTCATTTTAGTGACCGTCTTATTGAAGAAATGGCTGAAACTTTAGGTGATGGTCATCAAATTATATTGTTTCAAAATAGACGTGGATTTTCACCTATTGTAGAATGTAATACCTGTGGAATATCGCCACAATGCCCAAATTGTGATGTTAGTTTAACCTATCATCAATATAAAGATCAGTTGCGTTGTCATTACTGTGGATATCATACTTTAATGATAAAAAAATGTTCTGCTTGTGGTAGTGCTGAATTGGATAATAAAGGGTTTGGTACACAACAAATTGAAGAAGAGGTAAAAACGCTATTTCCTAATTACAAAGTAAGTCGAATGGATTTAGATACTACCAGAGGAAAATATGGATATGAGAAAATTATTTCAGCATTTGAACAACAAGAGGTCGATATTTTAGTAGGCACTCAAATGCTTACAAAAGGTTTGGATTTTAGAAATGTAAAGCTAGTAGGCATTATGAATGCTGATAATCTGTTGAATTTTCCTGATTTTAGAGCCCATGAACGAAGTTTTCAGTTAATGTTACAAGTGTCCGGTAGGGCAGGCCGAACCGATAAAAGAGGTAAGGTGTTAATTCAAACGTATAATCCATACCATAATATTTTGCAACAAGTCTCTGTAAATGACTATATGGGTATGTACAATGAACAAATGGATGATAGATATAATTTTAAATATCCGCCAGTTTATAAACAAATAAAAATCACCTTAAAACATAAAGATTACAATAGAGTAGATAATGGGTCTCAGTGGTTAGCAAAATCATTAAGACAAGTTTTTGGAGCGGCTGTTTTAGGTCCGGAATCGCCACCTATTGCTAGGATTAGAAACCAATTTCATAAAAATATTTTAATTAAAATTCCTAAAAAACAATCGCTTTCCAAAACTAAAGAAGCCATTATTAAAATTAATAACAGCTTCTTAAATATAAAGGATTTTAGGTCGGTAAAAGTAATTTTAAATGTCGATAACTTTTAGAGCTTTAAAATATGATTATATATTGTTTAAAGCATCAACCAGTTGCGTCTTTTTATTCCTACTAAGTGGAATTTCATAAGCGCCAACTTCAACATTTTTACTGTTAAATCTGTCAATTTTATCAAGATTAACAATATAAGATTTGTGAATTCTCAAAAATTTATTTTCTGGTAACTCTTTCTCAAAAGATTTCATTGTAGATAATACCACAAGACTATTTTCTTCTGTAACTAATTTAACGTAATCTCCTAAAGCTTCAATCCACTTAATGTCTTTAATGTAAACTTTACGTTTTTTAAGATTACTTTTTACGAAGATGTGTTCTCCTTCTTCTTCATTAAAGTCTAAAGTTAACTTATGTTGCTCAAGTGCTTTGTCAACAGATTGGTTAAAACGTTCTCTAGTGATTGGTTTGTGCAAGTAATCGGTAGCATCATAATTAAATGCTTTAAAAGCATATTCGGTTTTGCCGGTTACAAAAATAATTTGAGGTTTGTTGTTTAATACATCTAAGAGTTCAAATCCATTTAGAACAGGCATTTCTATATCTAAAAAGATGAGGTCTACTTGATTATTGTTCAATCCGTTTTTCGTTTCAAGAGCACTGCTGTACTCTGCAATTAAGTTAAGGGCTGGATGATTCTCCACTAACTTAACTATGGATAGACGCTGGATTGCTGAATCGTCTACTACTACACAATTTAAAGTCATAACATTATATTATTTCGGTTAAGATATCGACAATATTACAAAAAATTCGGTTAAAAACCAAATATCATCGATAAAATGCAAATTTTAACATAATTCTAAACATTACTATTATGATATAATATAGATGAAATATACTTGCAATATATAAATAAATAGGTTATTTTTGCACCCATTTTTAATAATAAATTAAGATTTTTATGAATCATTATGAAACTGTTTTCATCTTAAATCCCGTTTTATCTGAAGATCAGATAAAGGAAACAGTAAAGAAATACGAAGATTTTCTTGTTTCTAACGGCGCTAAGATGATATCCAAAGAAGATTGGGGGCTAAAAAAATTAGCTTATCCTATTCAAAACAAGAAAAGTGGTTTTTACCATTTATTTGAGTACACCGTTGATGGTGAGGTAATTAATCCTTTAGAAGTAGAGTTTAGACGTGATGAGCGTTTTATGCGTTATTTAACGGTAGCGTTAGATAAACATGCTATTTCATGGGCAGAGAGAAGAAGAGTTAAACTTAAAGAAAAAGCGTAACCATGGCAACATCAATAGAACAACAATCTAAAGGTAAAAAAGACGGAGAAATTAGATATTTAACTCCGCTTAACATCGATACAAATAAGGCGAAGAAATATTGCATGTTTCAAAAGTCTGGAATCAAGTATGTTGATTACAAAGATCCAGATTTTTTAATGCGATTTATAAACGAGCAAGGTAAAATTTTACCAAGACGTTTAACAGGTACATCTTTAAAGTATCAAAGAAAAGTTGCTATAGCTGTAAAAAGAGCGCGTCACTTAGCGTTGATGCCATACGTAGCTGATTTATTAAAATAAAATACCGATAACAATGGAACTTATATTAAAACAAGACGTTGAAAATTTAGGATTTAAAGACGATGTTGTAACAGTTAAGAACGGTTATGGTAGAAACTTTTTAATTCCTCAAAAGCAAGCCGTTTTAGCAACAGTATCTGCAAAAAAAGTTTTAGCAGAAAACTTAAAGCAGCGCGCTTTTAAAGATAAAAAATTAATAGAAGATGCTAATAAAATGGCAGATGCCATTAAAGCATTAGAAATTAAAATTACTGCTAAAGCAACAGAAGGAGCTTCTGCAGGTGATAAATTATTTGGTTCTGTAACAAAAGCAGATTTAATTGAAGCTTTTGAAAAAGAAGGACACTCAATAGATAAAAAATTTGTAACCATCACTGGTGGAAATATCAAGCGTTTAGGGCAATATAATGCCGTAATACGTTTACACAGAGATGTAACTTTCGATTTTCCTTTTGAGGTTATAGCACAAGCTTAATTAAGCTAAATTAAAATATAAAGCCTCAACCTAGTTGAGGCTTTTTTATTATTTTAATTTGGTAAAGTAATTTCTCCACAAAGTGGAGATTAATAGGGATTATGAAATACGCCAGACTTACAAAAGAACAATTTGAAGAATTACACCAAGAGTTCATAAACTTTCTAGCAACCCAATCGGTTACTGCTGATGAATGGGAAAATTTAAAAGTAAATAAACCAGAAATGGCAGAAATGGAACTGGATGTTTTTAGCGATTTAATTTGGGAAGGTGCTTTAAACAAAG
>NZ_DBNGMQ010000076.1:0-60565 GCF_057126245.1 Yeosuana sp.
AGGGTCACGATACGAAAAATAAACGTACCAACGTTTTTTCAAATCACCATTGGCTGTGTAGATTTTTGGGTTCGAAAAAGTTCGTTTTTGAGTCAAATCGTATGCACTTTCGTATTCATTATCGTATGCAAATGTAAGAAATCGTTTAATTGTAAGCATAAAAAAAGCAGTTTAGGAAAACTAAACTGCTTTTTTTCAATACGTTGTACTTTGTAGCGGGAACTGGACTCGAACCAGTGACCTTCGGGTTATGAGCCCGACGAGCTACCTACTGCTCTATCCCGCGATATCAAATAAAATAATTTACTTAGCTTTTAACTCTCGGTTCATAATGCCGACCAAATCATTTCGGATTGCAAATATACAATCCTTTTTAATTTACACAAGAATAAAATAGAAAATATTATTGTTCTATGCTATCAGCCTGAAAATCTTTTAATTCAGAATCAAAAAAATTAATGTTAACCTGAATCGGATTGCAACAAACTTCACAATCCTCAATATAATTCTGATTACGGATAGAATTATCTAGTAACATAGAAATGGTTTCCCAACAATACGGACATGTAAAATAATGCTCTATCACACCGTTTATTTTAAATAAAAAAATAGGTAACAAATTAGTGTTACCTATTCAAATGTAATTATAAACTCTAACTTTATAAATAATTATTCTTTTTCAATGTCCATTGTAGCCGTTGCACTTTGTACTTGTAATTGCATCAAGCTTGGTGGATTATTACCTGAAATACTCACATAATCTTGATTTAACTTATTATCACTAACCATTATGGTATTTAATTTAGTTAAATTCATAAAGGCTAATGGTAAATCTCCTGTTAACTGATTACTTGATAATATTAACTCTTCTAAATCTTTTAATTGGGCAATGGCAACAGGAATTTCTCCTTCTAATTTATTATCCATTAAACTTAACTTTTGTAATTGAGATAATGCATAAATTTCTGACGGGATGGTACCTGTTAAATAGTTGCTTCCTAATAAAAGTTCTTTTAAATTGGTTAAACCCATTAAAGCCGCAGGAATTTCACCTTCAAATTTATTACTATAAAGCACTAAGTGTTCTAATTTTTTTAATTTACCTAATTCAGAAGGGATTTCTCCTTCAAATCTATTCATAAATAATTCTAAAGATCTAAGCTCTTGTAGATTACTTAAAGACGCCGGTATTTTTCCTATTAGCTGATTAAAGCCAAAATTTATTTTTCTTAACCCTGTTAAATTTCCAATCTCTACTGGAAGTGTACCTTGAAGATTATTAAACTGAAGATTTAATTCTACAATTTGATTATCTTTTATTTTTACACCATGCCAAGTTTTTTCGGATGCATTTAAATCCCACTTAGAATTCCACTCTTGTCCGTTTGTTGAATTATAAAGTGCTATTAGGGCTTCTTTTTCTTTTGGAGAAATGTTAGCAAATGAAAATACTGATACAAAAAATAGAATGATTAGGTAGTTTATAGTTTTCATGTCGAATAAATTTGGGATTAATTCTAAAACGAAAGTAACCCAAAACAAGATTAAAAACTATTTTATTCGATAAAATACATCTTTCTTTAACATTTATGAGTCGATGAAATGCAGCACTCACGCTATTAGCATAAGTGAATTAATAAGAATAGCATTACTGATTTAAACATATGTTTAAAAATTTACATTTAAGAGTTCTCCACAAAGCTGCAGCATTTGTAATTCAGATATCTTAGCTTCATATTTAGCTTGATTTCTAGATAATTCCGAGTTGAGTAAATTTAATTGTGCCTGCCTGAATTCAATAGAGTTAACTTGGCCAATTTTAAATTTTTCTTCGGTACGGTCGAAGTTGTTTGTAGCGGTCGTAATATTATCTTCTCGTATTTTATAAATATTCAATTTGTTTTGATAGTCATCCCAAGCATTATTGAAATCGCGCTCAAGATTGACAAGCAATTGCTCCTTCTGTAATTGTTGATTTTGCAAATCAATTTTTGCATTCTTTACTCTTGTAATAGTGTTACCACCGTCAAACAAGTTCCAGGATAAATTTAAACCTCCAGAAACACCTGTATTGGTTGATACCGCCAAAAATGAAGCAGCGTTATTATTATTCTTATTCCAACCATAAGTGCCTGTTAAACCAATAGTTGGTAAATATGCTGCCTTGCCCCATTTTACACCGAAACCACTTATCTCAATATTTTTTTCAATTTGTAAAAGCGCTGTATTTCTTGTTCTTGCCTTTTCAAAAAGTTCTTGTTTATCATAAAAAACATTAAATTCAATTGAAGTAGCGACATCAAAATCATTGGTTAAAACATTTCCAAAAACAACATTTAAATCACGTTTAGAATTTTTCAACTGCTGTTTAGAATTAATTAAATTAATACTATCGTTATTAATATCTACTTCAGCATTGAGCACATCTAGTTTGGTGTTTTGTCCATAATCAAACTGATACTTTGCTCTAATTAGTCTATCATTTGAGATAGCTAACGTTTGTTTTAAAGTAGCTGTGTTTTCTGTTATTTGTGCTACATTGTAATAAATGGTGAATAATTGAAATACCGTATTTTCAATAGTTTCTCTCGCCTGAAGTTCACTTAACTGGTAACGTTCTTTTAGTTGTTTATAATTATAACTTCGTCCTAAACCATCAAATAATGTATAATTTAGATTTACTGATGCATTGTAACGAGAACTTTCAGCGGCATTTAGATTTGTTACATTTCCATTTGAAAATACTGCTTCGGTATTATCAATATTGTAAGTTGCTCCTGCATTTCCACTGACAGTAGGTAAATATCCAGAGTTTAAAATACTTGCATTATTTTTAGCTAGCTCTTTTTGATTACTCGCTAGTTTAATTCCGTAATTATTCTCTAAAGCGAGCGAAACAGCCTTGTTTGGTGTTAATAATTGTTGCTGTGCAAATACATTAGAAACTACTAGAAATACGCTTAAAAAGATTAATCTATTCTTCATTTCCTTCAATTTGTTCTTTAATAGCGCGTTCAACATCTTCTTTAGCTACTTTATTACCGGTAGTTAACCATTTAATATTCACCTTGGCACTATTGGTAGCCGATAGTAAAATTGGCAAAACTATCAAAGTTAGAATGGTTGCCATGCCAATACCATAGGCGATTGAGATAGCCATTGGCTGCAAAAACTGCGCTGCTCTACTTTTTTCTAAAAGCAAAGGTGCTATTCCCGCAATAGTTGTTAATGAGGTTAAAAAGATAGCTCTAAATCTATTTTTTCCTGCTTGATATAAGGCCTGATCAAAGGACATGCCTTCAACCAAAAATGAATTGAATTTACCAATTAAAACTAAACCATCATTCACCATAATACCAATTAAAGCTATAATTCCTAACATGGAAGATATATTTATTGGGAAATCGTGTAAAAAATGACCCCATCCAACTCCTATAAAACTAAACGGAATCATAATTATTAGCAGAAACGGTTGACTATAACTGCGAAACGTAAAAGCAATAACAACATAAATTAAAAATATCACTACCGGAACTGTTTTTTGAGCAGACTTAGAAACTTTACTCGCTTCACGATTTTGTCCTTCATAGGACACTGAAATCGAAGGATATTTAGATAGAATATCTGGTATAACATTATCTTGAATATCTGTGACAATCTCTGTAGGGCTTCCCTTGGGGTCAGCAAGATCCGCATTCACCTGAATTTCTCTCATGCCTTCTAAATGTCTAATACTCTCTTCTCCTCTTTTAATGTTATACGTTGCAATTTCACTAAAAGGAACACGTTCACCATTGGGCGTAATAATTCTCATGTCATCCAAATCATTTATGGATTCTCTGTTTGAACGATCATATCGTACCCAAACTCTAATTTCATCTTGTCCACGCTGAAAACGTTGTGCTTGTAAACCAAAAAAACCTGAACGTATTTGGAACATAACATCTCTTAGATTTAAACCTAATGCATAGGCGGACTCCTTTAATTCAATATTAATTTCTTTAATCCCTTCAGGATCTGTATCGGTTATATCTGCTAATAATGAGTTGCTTTCCAGTTTTGCTCTTAGTTCGCTAGTAGCAGCTTTTAATTCAGCAGTATTATAACCTAAAAGGGAAACCGAAACAGGTTTTCCACCAAAATTTCGACCAGAACCAAAAGTAAGAAGCTCTACTCCATACACTTCCCCAACCTCTTTACGTATCGCATTTGTTAACTCTTGGGCTGAAAAGTCACGCTCTTCACCTCGAAGTAAGTTAACAGTTAAATCTGCTTTGTTGTTACCTGGCCCAACGTTTTTAACAATATTTTGTACAACTTGTTTATTATCCGTTTGACGCTCAGTAAAACTATTATTAATTACCCATGAGGCATTTTCAACCATAGAGATAATGGAATCTGTTATCTTTGGATTTGTCCCCTCTGGCATTAATAAGTTTAT
This sequence comes from Yeosuana sp., assembly GCF_057126245.1. Lineage (NCBI taxonomy): Bacteria > Pseudomonadati > Bacteroidota > Flavobacteriia > Flavobacteriales > Flavobacteriaceae > Yeosuana > Yeosuana sp. The sequence goes on from NZ_DBNGMQ010000076.1 coordinate 4,442, forward strand.
GCTTACACTATCACTGTCTAAGGTTGGGAAAAAGGTACTTTTTATTATCCCACCTTGGTAGGCCCCTATTGTTAATATCATTATTCCTAGTAACATAGAAAATGTTATAAAGCGTTGCCTTAGGGCAAATTTTAAAATAGGACTATAAAGTTGATCTCTTAAATATTTCATGAAGCGATCTCCGTAGCCGTTAAACTTTCTAAGCTTCAAAAAGATTCTATCAATACCACGTTGCTTTTTTTGCTCTTTAATTGTTATTATTTTTAACGCCTTAGAATGTGCAATGTGAGCAGGTAAAATAACTAAAGCTTCAAACAAGGAAACTACAAGTGTTAAAATAACAATTAGAGATACCTCACTAAAAGTATCTCCCATTCTACCTTCTAAAAAAAGAAACGTTGAGAATGCCAAAACAGTTGTTAGAATAGCTGAGACAATAGGCGGTAATACTTCAATGGTGCCATCTATAGCAGCCTGAACTCTAGGTTTTCCTTCTTCAAAATGTTGATATATATTCTCTGATATAACAATACCATCATCTACCAAAATTCCAACTACAATAATCATCCCAAATAAGGATACTAAATTTATGGTGATACCAAAATATACCGCGAAAATAAACATCCCTAAAAATGAAACCGGCAAACCCAAGGCTACCCAAAATGCCAAACGCGTATTTAGGAATAATGATAGAAAAATTAAAACCAAAAGAATCCCCATAGCACCATTTTCTAATAGCAAACGTGTTCTATCCCGCAAATTGATTGAATTATCCCTAACCACATCAATTCTTACTCCCGTGTTTTTTTGATTAAATTCTTCTATATAATTATTGACTTTCGCAGCTGAATCAAGTAAATCTTCATTATTGGTATTCGTAATCTCAATATTTACCGAAGGATTCCCATTAAAATAAGACGCATTTGGCGTTTCCGAAAATCGATCCCTAATAGTTGCGACATCTTGTAAACGAACAATGCTGCCGTCTTGTTGAGCTCTAACGGTTAGATTATTTAATTCAACACCATAGTATGAACGATTGTTTGCCCTAATTAAATAATCCTCTGATTCGGTTTTAATATTACCTCCAGTTGATAATATATTGGCTTGCGATACAGCAGTCGCAACTTCCGAGAAGGTAAGATTGTAAGCCAAAAGGTCATTCTCTCTCACAGCAATCTCAATTTCTTCTTCAGGATAACCAGAAACGATTATCTGAGAAATACCTTCCATAGCGCGTAAATCATTCTCAACATTACGCCCTATAACCTTTAAAGATTTTAAGTCTACATGATCTCCGTTTATTGCAAAAACTATGGTTTGCCTGAAACTCTCTTGTTTTGCAACAACCAAAGGTTCCATGCCTGTGGGATAATTAGGTACTCTGTCTACAGCATTTTTAATCTCTGCCAACATCGCATCAATATCTTCTCCTGTTTCAATTTCGACAGCAATACTCCCCCCATTTTCTCTCGCGGTAGACGTCGTTCTATCAATCCCCTTTAATCCTTTTAAATTGTCTTCGATTTTTAATATGATACCTTCCTCGATTTCTTGGGGAGCCGCTCCCGGATAGGTTATATTGATACTTATGTTTTTGGCATCTTGGAGGGGTAAATAAGATGATTTTAATTGAAATATTCCAAATACACCAAACAACAAAAACCCAATAAGCACAACATTAACTGCAACACTATATTTAATAAAATATGAAATTATACGTCTCATATTAATTATTAATAGTTTCAGACTGACTTTGGACACCCTTTATATCGTCTTCATTAGCGGGTTTAACTAACATACCTGCGAATGCGCCAGCCAAAGGTTTTGAAAGTATTTTAGTTCCATCAGGAACTCCTTTAATAACCACCTCGTTTGGAGAAAAATAAACTGGATTAACTTTTAATATATCTAAAATAGTATCTTTTAGAATAAATATTTCTGAGTTATTAACTAATAATTTTCTAGAAATTTTAATAGCATTAGGCTCATCCGAGGCTTCCAATTGTGCTTCAAGGTACATGCCTTCTTTTAAATCATCTGCCTTAACTTCAACAAAAACTTTTATTGTTTGGGTAGATTGGTCTATTCGCCCATTTATCCGAGTCACTTTACCTATATAAGGTTTCTTTCCTAAGAGTGTTTTTAATTCAACAGATTCTCCAATTTTTAACAAATCGCTATAAGATTTTCCAATGGCAAGCTCCAATTCATAAATAGTAGGATCTATAAACTCTCCCAATTTCTGTCCAGATCTTATTAAAGTTCCTTTTGTAACTATGGCTTCAGTAAGAACCCCGCTAAAAGGTGCAACAAGTTTATATTTAGACAATCGTTGTTCTAAATTTTTTACATTATAAAATGACGATACGATACCACGTCCTGTTATAAAATAATTCAACTTTTCATCTTCTATTTTAGGCAGAGGTGCTATGGTTTTATTCATATCAATGCTCCTTAAATAGTTATCCCAAACTTTATAATGCGCAGGAAAATCTAATCTCAAATCTGGAATAATTGAAGCAATTAAATTGTATAGATTACTCTTAGCAACTTGGACGGATGCAAAATATTCATCAGAGTTAATTCTAATTAAAGTTTCTCCTTTATTGTAGTATTGACCCGCTTTAAAGTCATGAGCCGTATTTTCGAATATGCCCTGGACCTCTGAATATAATTCAAATCGATTTTTTGCTACCAAATTACCATTTGATGGAATTATTATAGGAACAGTAGTATTTTTTACGGTTTCTGTAAAAACAGTTTTTACAACCTTTTCAACTTTGGGCTTTACTTTATTATTGCTTTTTATAATAAGGTAGGCTCCTAGTGAAGATGCCCCTAAAATTACAATACCAATACCAACAAGTAATATTTTTCGCATTTTTATAATTTTGATGGTCGAGGACACAAAATTACCTAATAAGTAAGTTCAAATAGTTAAAAAAACTTAAAAAAATTACTCTAAAGTTTCAATCTCCATTTGAATATCTTCCCATTTTTGCATCAATTCTTGCAGTGTTGTTTTCTTTTTTTGGTATCCGTCAAAAAAATTCGGTTTAGAGGTTATTTCAGCATAGTTTACTTCAAGTGAGAAATCAATATCTTTAATCTCTTTTTCTAATTGACTGATTTTAGCCTCTACATTGCTCAATTTATTATTTAAAGACTTCAATTTCTTTTGGTCTTCATAAGATTGTTGTTTCTTTTCCTTGGGGCTTTCTTTAACTACATTTCTCTTTTCAACCTCTCTAAGATTTAGAACATTTCGCTGTTCTAAATAAAAATCGATGTCACCTAAATACTCTTTAATCTTATGATCTTTAAACTCATAAACTTTATTAGTTAAACCCTGAAGAAAATCTCTATCGTGCGATACCAAAATTAAAGTCCCTTCAAATTTTATTAAAGCTTCTTTTAAAACGTTTTTAGATTTAATATCTAAGTGATTGGTAGGCTCATCCATGATAAGCACATTTAAAGGTTGTAACAATAATTTTGCAAGCGCCAAGCGGTTACGCTCTCCACCAGACAACACACGCACATACTTGTCGACCTCATCGCCTCTAAACAAAAATGACCCTAAAATATCTCTTACTTTACTTCTATTTGTTTCATTGGCGGCGTCAATCATAGTATCTAAAACCGTTTTACTACCATCTAAATATTCCGCTTGATTTTGAGCAAAATATCCAATTTGCACATTGTGCCCCAACTTTAAATTACCATCAAACTTAATATCCCCAACAATTATTTTGGCTAGTGTAGATTTACCTTGTCCGTTCTGACCAACAAAAGCCGTTTTACTATCACGTTCAATAACGATGTCTATATCTTTTAAAACCTGATTATTTCCATAGTTTTTTGAAATATTATAAGCTTCTACAACTACTTTACCAGGTGTAACAGATATAGGGAATTTAAGAGTCATCACACTATTATCGTCTTCATCAACTTCAATTCGGTCAATTCTATCAAGTTTTTTAATAAGTGACTGTGCCATGGTAGCTTTTGAAGCTTTGGCTCGAAACTTTTCTATAAGCTTCTCTGTTTGCTCTATCTGCTTTTGTTGATTTTTTTGTGAAGCTAATTGTTGTACTTTCAACTCTTGACGAAGCACTAAATACTTTGAATACGGTTTTGGATAATCATAAATTCTACCCAATGAAATTTCTATCGTTCTATTGGTTACATTATCTAAAAACATTTTATCATGCGAAACAATAACTACAGCTCCCGAATAATTTTTTAAAAATCCTTCTAGCCAGATAATAGATTCAATATCTAAATGGTTTGTAGGCTCATCAAGCAATAAAATATCATTATTTTGCAAAAGAAGTTTTGCTAACTCAATACGCATACGCCAACCACCCGAAAATGTATCAGTCAACTTTTCAAAATCATGTCGCTCAAAACCTAATCCTTGCAGGATTTTTTCGGTTTCTCCTTGATAGTTATAACCTCCTAAAATTTCATATTGGTGATGGTATTCATTCACATCGACCATTAATTGATGATAGGCTTCACTTTCATAATCCGTTCTTTCTGCCAGTTGATGATTTATATCGTCTACTTTGGCTTCAATAAGTTTTATTTCAGAAAAAGCTTCATAAGCTTCTTCAAGAACAGTTCTACCAAAATCAAAATCAATATCTTGCTTTAAAAACCCAATTTTCAAGGTTTTATCAGTCGCAATTTGCCCCGAATCTGGTTCAATTTCCTTTGCCAAAATTTTTAGCATAGTAGATTTACCTGCGCCATTTTTACCAATTAAACCGACGCTATCTCCATTATCTAGCTTGAAAGTAATGTCTTGAAAAAGATATTCTCCTTGAAATGAAATTGATAAATTGTGAATGTTCATCATAGAAATGTAACTAAAATTACAGAACGTTATTTTTTAAAAGTTACATTTGTTCTGTAAATTGAATTTGCAAAAATACACTAAATTATATGTTTAAAAAAGGAACATCATTATATAGCATTTTAACAGGAAATTGTCCCAAGTGCCAAGAAGAATCTATGTACACATTTACAAATCCTTATAATTTAAATAGTACTTTAAAAATTAATGAACGATGTTCTAAATGTAATACCAAATACCGCTTAGAACCTTCATTTTTTTACGGAGCTATGTACGTTAGTTATGCCGTTGGTATTGCATTTGCGGTGGCTGCTTCTGTGATTACATATCTTTTGTTTGAAGCAAGTTTAGAAATTACTTTTATTGCTATTGTGGTCACTCTAATTGTATTTATGCCCATTATCATGCGTCTTTCAAGAAATATATGGATTAACCTTTTTATCAATTATGATAAATCTGCGATAAATAAATAATTATTGATATCTTATAATATCAATTTCTTTTTCTAAAGGCACTCCAAATTCAATAAAGTTAAAAAGTTGCTTTGCCACATAAGGACCAATCATAACACCTCTGGTTCCTAAACCATTAAGAACATACATGTTTTTATGAACCTTATGCTCACCTACTAAAGGACGTCTGTCTTTTACCGTAGGTCTAATTCCTGCTACTTGGTTTACTATTTTAAAAGGACAGGTAATTAAGGTATTCAACTTTGCTAATAACGCTTCTTGGGCCTCATGTGTCGCATTGTTACTCATATCGTCCCAATTATATGTAGCGCCAACTATATAATCATCAGGACCTATCGGGATTAAGAAAACGGAACTTTTTAAGACATAATTAATTTTTAAATCTGGTGCATTTATAATTAATAATTCACCTTTAGTTCCTATAATAGGTAAATCTTTAAAAAAAGGGTTTTTACAAACGCCATACCCTTCTGAAAACACAATATGTTTGGCATTAATATCTTTATACCTAAAACCATCTGTCAATATCTCTAAATCTTGATACCGAAATTCATCTTCAAAAAACATAAGTTCTTTTAATAAGAAATTTCGATATGCATCTATTAAAGTCTTAACATCAATTCTACCCGTTTTCAATACTTCTCCAAAGTCAAAAGCAGCATTAATATGTGGATTTGTGTTTTTTATTAATGTTGTTGAAAGATATTCTGCTAGTTTAGGCTTATCGGATGCTGTAAACCAATCATTTTGTTCTTCAAAAGATGAAAATTTCCTGAGTACAGAAAGTTTATAATCGATTTTAATATTAAACTCCTTCTCCAGACGGTTATACATTTGCAATGCTACTTGCAATTGTTCTTTACTTTTCCATACGGAAGTAAATCGCTTTAAAACTACTGGATTATACAACCCGCCAGCAACTGTTGAAGATTGTTGAGAACCATCGTCAAAAACTATAAATGATTTGTTATTAGCTCTAAGTTCTTCACAAAAACTAATACCGGAAAGACCGTTACCTATTACTATAAAATCAACTTTCATTATTAAAACAAAGATACAGAGATTATTAAATTGATAGTCATAAAAAAACCGCTCATTGTTTTTGAGCGGTTTAAAATTATGTTATTATATATGTGATTAATACGTCCACATATCAAGTTCAAAATCTCTAATCTTATCTTTAATTCTATCAGATTCTAATAGCTGCATTAAGGAATTTTGAGATACATATTCTGTAATAGCTCTATCTCCTTGTACATTTTCTTCTTTATATATATAGCCATTAAAACGTCTAGCATTTAAAATATGATCAAATGAAAATGGCATCGTGCTGTTCTCATTATTAAATGATTTAGCTTCATGCAAAATATTTCTCGCATCTGGGAAAAACACCCAAAATAAAGGAACTAAATCTGGTATTTCTTGATCTATCGTTTGAACATCTGGAGCTACAGGAGCAATTCCTAAAAGTCTGTACTTCATCTCAGCTTGACGCTTATCAAAATACCATAAGCCCTTTATTCTGTACTCTTTAATATCTGCAGCCGTAATTTCTCTTTTATCTATGTATTGAGCAGATAATTCTTCTCCAGCATTAATTTGCTCGATACCTAATTCTGTGGTATCAATTTTAACCAATGCAGATTGAATGTCCTTCAATGTACGTTTTCCGGTAAAATAAGAATCATCATAAATGTTTTTTATGTTACCATTTTTAATGTTCTTAATAAGAATATCATACAATGAACGTCTGTTACTTCCTATGTTATTTGTATCAATAGGATAATATAAAGGAAAGTTAGCACGCTCATCAAGAACAACTTTTTCCCATGTCATTTTAGCAAAAAGAATATCTCTATCGTCAACATAACCATATTCTAAAGGTTTATCGTTATCGATAGTCTTTTGTGCCTCGGTTCTAACACCAATTTCCTCAGGGCTTTTTGCATTAAGAATATTTGCTTGAGCAAACACGCCTGATACAGCAAAAAGGGTTGTAACGGTTAATAAAAAACTTTTCAATTTCATCTGTATGTTTTTATTGTTATTCAATTGCCATATGTTACATCCATAATTTAAATTATGGATGTTTCATATGTTATACATTTTAATTTTTAGAACCTTAAGATTACTTAAGTCCTAATTTGTAAGCTCAATAAATACTGGCGATACTTTTTTAAGTATAACGCTAACACCTTTTGCTTTTGCTTCAATATCAAATATTTGAACACCACTACCACGCTTCGCTTTGCTTAACGCTTGTTTTGCTCTTGCATCTAATTTGTTGCCATTTACATCTATTGTTGGTTGTCCAGGAACTTTAAATTTAAATCCTGTAACACTCAATGGTAATTCAAAATCGAAGTCATCGAACTTAGCTCCAATAGTTGATATTTGAAGACTGTTACGTTGCATGTTTAAAGATCCATCTTCACCCCTAACTGTACCAGTTGGTTTTGGCAAATCTTTAATTCTAAACATGGCATTGTCAGATACTTTTTGACCATCAGGCAGCGTACCAGTAACATTAATAGTTACTTCTCGTCCTTTAATGGTAGTCGCATCCATCACGTATTTACTTCCAGAAGTTCTACTTAATCCTTGTCCGCTTGCAACCACTTTATTATCTGAAACTCCTGCAAATGATATAGTCATTGGGTTTTTAACACCACGATATACTACGTTCATTTTATCCGCAGAAATAGTAGCTGCATTTGGTTTTGGCACAGTAGCAAAAGATTGTTCTACTTTCACTGGTTTTTCTTCACCATTTTCTAAGAAAATTAATTGGCCACCAATTTTATGTTCACCTGCAGATCCTGCATTGACTTTTAATTTCACTTTACCATCTTCTATAGTATATTCCTTTTCTGAAAGTTTTCTTCCATCTAAAGTCAATTCTACTCTTTCTGGTCTTGTTGAATTATCCTTTCTACCTAATACAATTTGTCCATCAAATTGCTCACCATTAAAGTAGGCAGACTTAGTAGTTTCTAACAAGGTTGTATAATTTGTCATAGAGACTTCACTCGTAAGTGTTCCTTTTAACATGGTCGACATGACTTCAGATTCTGTTGTTTTAATATCAGCTTGAAGTTGTGTCATTTTTGTTAAAGACGCAACTAATGGAAATCCTTTAAAGTTATGGTCTAACCAATTAACTTGTCCAGCTCCACGTTTTACAGCATCTGTAGCAAATTTTGCCTGAACATCTTTAATAACGGCATCCATACCATCTTGACCTTTTAATACATCGGTAACTCCGTCTCTAAAGGTTGCTATTTGGCTTAAAAATTCTTTACCATCTGGCTTGATAATATCTCCTTTGAAAAAATGTTCATCAAGGTAATCACCTTTGTCCATAATTTCATAATCTGTAGGATCATCAATTTTAGCCGTCATTTTGCTCTTTAAGTCCTCTAAATAGGTGTTAAAGTTTGAAGCCAATTGACTTATTTGACCAGCTTGAGCCTTTAAAGGTTCATATTTAGCTGGTTGATCACTAGCTTTTTGTTCTAATCCGGCCATAAAAGCGGCATTACGATCTGTAGCTGCTTCATTAGACTCGGTTAGTTTTTCGTTCATTAATCCAAATGCTGAAAGCACTTCTTTTGACATATTTAATGCTAGCATCGCTATAAATATCAAATACATCAAGTTAATCATTTTCTGTCGTGGTGATAAATTTCCTCCTGCCATTTCTAATTAGGTTTTTGGTTAATTGTTAAAATTTGGGTTAAAACCATAATTAGTTTTTGTTCATTGCAGAAAGCATTCCACCGTACACACCATTAAGTGATGATAAGTTTGATGCTAACGATTGCATTTGTTCTTTCACTTTAGATGCATTTTCAACAGATTCTTCATTAATAACAGCTTGACGGTTAATACTTTCTAACTGTACTTTATATAAACTGTTTAAAGATTCCATTTGTGCAGCAGCTAATGACAACTCCTCACCATATTTTTTAGTAGCTTGTATTGAATCTACTGTTGGTGACATGTTTTTAGCAGCACCCTCAAAGTTTTTAATGCTGTCGCCTAAACTTGCCATTAACTCGCCATCAATTTTAGCGTCTTTCAATAATTCGTCTAATTTTTTTGATAGCAGACCTTGGGCTTCTTTTGCCTCCTTTTTGCTATTGGTAGATTCTCCTCCAGCTAATTCTGGATATACGCGTGACCAATCTAATTCGTTATCAACTGGTTCAAATGCAGATAATGCAAAAATAATTGCTTCCGTTACTAGACCAATAGTTAACATAACGTTTCCTGTTAAAGGTCCTATTTCAAAATGGATAATTTTAAATAGTGCTCCAACAATTACAATTGATGCGCCTAATCCATAAGCTAAATTCATAAACTTTTTACTTGCTCTTGACTGTGCCATAATTTTCGGTTTTTAATTTAAGTAAAATACTTAAGTAGGTTAATTTAATAGTTATTATTTGTTGATTACTTGTTCTTTGCGTTTTTTGTTACTTGTGTCCCCATGTAATCTTGTACTGTTCTAAATCCTATGTAGCATCTTGCTGAATCTGCATATTCATAATCTCTTGAACTAACTTGCAAAAAGTATGCAACGTCTTTCCATGACCCTCCGCGAACCACTTTACGTTGATTATCTGTATCATTTAGATTTGGGTTTACAGTTGATATGTATTCGTAAGATGATGGATCATATGAAGCATTTACCCATTCTGACACATTTCCTGCCATATTATATAGGTTATAATCATTCGGCTCATATGATTTTGCTTCAACAGTATACAATGCTTGATCTGCTGCATAATCACCTCGTACCGGCTTAAAGTTTGCCATAAAGCAACCTCTATCACTTTTAGTGTAATAATTTCCCCAAGGATATGTAGCAGCTTGCAGGCCACCTCTTGCAGCATATTCCCATTCTGCTTCAGATGGTAATCTGAAAGAATTTACAAAAGCCGCTCCTTTTCTGGATTTTTGATATGAATTTTTATACAAGGTTCTCCATTGACAAAAGGCCTTAGCTTGTTGCCATGTTACTCCAACCACTGGATAATCACTGTAGGCATCATGCCAAAAATAATCATTATGCATTGGTTCATTATAAGAATAAGCAAAATCTCTTATCCACGTTGTTGTATCTGGATAAATTTCAATTTCTTCCTTAATAATAACGTCTTTACGCTTTAAATTTCTGTTTTTGGCTGCTTTTTGAACGTCCATATAGGTATATTGGAATTGAAATTTCTTAACATCCCATGTACGTTGCCCATTATAGGACTCTTCTATAGGTAGATACATAGTATCCATAACTTCTGCATACCACTCATCTGGGTAATCATCAGTATCAAAAATTAAATCAACATCTTTATTTAATTTTCTTCCTTCGTATCCTGTTGGTCCTAAACCCGTATAGTTTTCAAACATATACTTTTCGTAAACAGACATATTTGCAGTATCTGCATCTTTAAATGCAAATTCGCCAATACCTCCATCATCAGGAATTTTACCAATTTCATCTGCTAAAATAGCTAGCTTAGTTCTAACAATTGAATCTCGAACCCAATTTACAAATTGGCGATACTCACTGTTAGTGATTTCGGTTTCATCCATATAAAAGGCTCTCACAGTAACTGTTTTGGCTGGTGCATCATGTACACCTGCTAAATCATCATCTGCTTTACCCATTATAAAAGCTCCACCAGGAACAAGTTCCATTCCATATGGCTTTTCTGGATGCCATTTTTTTCCTTTAACACCTACTAGTTCACCTCTATCGCTAGAGCTACAACTTACAAGTAGTGTTAATAATACGGTTAATAAAAAAAACTTCTTCATATCCATAGAAAACTCGAGGTTAATTATTATTGCTTCTTAATTGAGAGCGTAAACATATTTATATATTTTTAAAAAAACAACTATTTATCAAAAAAAATTACATTTCATCGTAAAAAAAATACATTTTACCGATGAAATCCATCTTTTAGTCAGTATTTACATCTATATACAGTTTTTTTGAAATGCCTTATACCAACGGTCTGGGACCTTATTGTTACAAGCATCTAAATAATCTGCATGCATGCAAGGTAATAACGTATGTCTCTTTAATTTAGTATTGACTTCAGTCAAAAAAGGTATTTCAATCCACCATCGTCCTGTTCTATTACTCTTATAAAAGATTAACTCCTGATCCTCGACCAAGGTAATATATTTCTGATAATTATTTTCATCTGTAAAACTATCATCTTTAACCCTGTAATTAACACCTTCAATAAAATACCAAATAATTTGTGACATCAACATACTGGTGATCTCATCATCCTTTGATGGTTTGTATTCATAAACGCCAAACGAAGACACCTTATTACTTATTCCTGCATAACGTGCAATGGCACAAATCTCTTTTCCATCAAATCCGTTAGGGGAATATTTTTGATTCAGACTTACCTCTGCACTTTTTACAGAATTCAAATCGATACTTACAATATTAGCATCTCTAAAAACAGGTTCTACAAGGGTAATATCTTTTGAAACCTGACCCAAACGATAGGATTCAAAATAAAGTTTATCCATTAAATCTATTTCCTCTTGCGAATTAAAATAGGTTTGATACCCTATAGTCGCGTAATTAAATAAGTTATAAGGTTTATCTAATATAATTTTTCCAACAAAGCTATTATTTTTAATGGGTCTCGTTGAGTCACCTAAATCAAACTTACTATCTATATTAACAATATTAACCATTGGAATTAACGCATCATAAGCCCTATAATTGGCATAAGTTAAATCTTGTGTTCCACCTATAATGATGGGTATAATTTGTTTTTGAATTAAAATAGAAATCGTGGTTTTTATTGCAAAATAAGTATCTTCAACCGTTTCACCTTTATTAATATCACCTAAATCAGCAATAACGGTATTCCAACTTCCTGGAAAAAGTGAATAAAATGCTTTTCTAACTTCGTTTAATTGAAACTCTTCTCCTATAAAATTGTAATCATTTCTGTTTTCTAAAACACCTATTAGTGCGACATTAACGCCTTCTAAATCTGGAACACCATTATGTTTTGAATGAACACGTAATTTTCTGCCCAATGCTTGCTGTGAAAGCAGCTCATTATGAGCTAATACCAAATCTGATACGGGAGTCAGAAAATTAAAATTCATACGGTAATCCTTGTTATTTTTTTGTTTTTCAAATGCTATTCGTTTACATTATCTATATACTTAAACTCCCGAATAACCTATTTCAAAACCTATTTCTTTTTTACAGGTGCTTTTTGCTTTGCTGACTTTTTCTTGGGTGACTTTTTCTTGGGTGACTTTTGTTCGATAAGCGCTAATGCTTTTTCTAATGTTATTTTAGAAACATCAACAGTTTTATCTAATTCAATCTTTATTTTTCCTTTAATGATATTATGTCTTCCCCAACGCGCTTTTTCTACGCGAACGCCTTCTTCTTCCCAATTATGTACAACCTTATCAATATCTTTTTGAATTTTTGTTTCAATAAGTTCAATAATATTATTCTCTGACAAATTATCCCAATCATATTTATTATTTACATTAATAAACATGTTGTTCCATTTAATGAAAGGCCCAAATCTACCTTTCCCTTTTTGAACAGGTAATTCTTTATAAGTATATATTGGTGCATCGGCTGCTTCCTTTTCTTTTATTAAAGCTATTGCGTCTTCAAGCTCTACACTTAATGCGTCAACACCTTTTGGAAGTGATACAAACTTTTTACCAAATTTCACATAAGGACCAAAACGCCCGTTATTTACTTCAATTTCTTCTCCTTTATATTCACCTAAACTTTTTGGAAGCTGAAATAAATCCATAGCCTCTTCATATGTTATGGTGTTTAATTGCTGATCTGGAGACAAACTAGCAAATTGGGGTTTCTCTTCATCATCAACAGTTCCTATTTGAACCATAGGGCCAAATTTACCTAAGCGAACACTTACTTGTTTTCCTGTTTTAGGATCTTTACCAAGAATACGTTCTCCAGATTCCCTTTCGGCATTTTCCTGAACATCTTCTACTTGTGGATGAAAATCTTTGTAGAAGTTCTTCATCATTTTTGTCCAGTCTTCCTTTCCTTCGGCTATATTGTCAAAATCTTCCTCAACTTTAGCTGTAAAATTATAATCTAGAATATGTTCAAAATGATTCACTAAAAAATCGGTAACAATCATACCTATGTCTGTTGGTACTAGTTTTCCTTTATCTGAACCCACTTTTTCAGTTAATTCCTTATCTTTTATAAACCCTTTTTTAAGCGTTAGTTGCGTATAATCACGTTCTGCGCCTTCTACACTTCCCTTTTCAACATAATTTCTGTTTTGGATAGTTGAAATGGTTGGCGCATAGGTTGAGGGACGACCAATACCTAATTCTTCCAATTGCTTCACCAAAGATGCTTCTGTATATCTATATGGAGGCCGCGTATAACGCTCTGTTGCTGTAATATAATTGTTATGAAGTGTTTCATTCGTTTTCATAGCTGGCAACATACCCTCTTGCTCTGTGTCTTCATCATCACTACCTTCTAAATACACTTTTAAGAAGCCATCAAACGTAATAACTTCGCCATTTGCAACAAATAAATCTTTATGTGTTGAAGCGCTGATTTTAACAACAGTACGTTCTAATTCTGCCTCGCTCATTTGAGAAGCAATGGTGCGTTTCCAGATTAAATCATATAAACGGGCTTGATCTCGATCTATTTCTACAGAATGTAACGAAAAATCTGTAGGTCTTATAGCCTCATGGGCCTCTTGTGCTCCTTTTGATTTCCCTGTATAGTTTCGTGGCTTGCTATATTTTGATCCAAATGAATTTTCTATCTCTTTTTTAGCTCCTTTTCTAGCTTCATCCGACAAGTTTACACTATCCGTTCTCATATAGGTGATTAAACCTGACTCATAGAGACGTTGTGCCATTGTCATGGTTTTACTTACTGAAAAATATAGTTTTCGTGAGGCTTCCTGTTGTAATGTAGATGTTGTAAATGGTGCTGCCGGTGATTTTTTAGCTGGTTTTTTTTCTAAATCGGATACTTTAAACCCTGCTTTTGCATTTAATTCTAAAAATTTATACGCTTCCTGTTTTGATGAAAATGTTTTTGGCAATTTAGCTTTAAACGACTGGCCAGATTCATTAGAAAATTCAGCATCAATTCTATAAGACGCCACAGGTTTAAATTCCTGAATTTCACGTTCCCTTTCAACAATTAAACGAACAGAAACAGATTGCACCCGTCCCGCTGATAAACCTCCTTTTACTTTTCGCCATAATACTGGGGACAGCTCATAACCAACAATTCTATCCAAAACTCTACGAGCTTGTTGCGCATCAACTAAATGATAATCTATATCTCGTGGATTTTCAATAGCCTTTTGAATAGCAGACTTCGTAATTTCATGAAAAACAATACGCTTTATTTTAGTTTTATCCAACTTTAAAGCTTCCGCCAAATGCCACGCAATAGCTTCTCCCTCCCGATCCTCATCACTTGCCAACCAAACCATATCTGAATTTTTAGCTAAATCTTTAAGTTTTTTTACTACTGCTTTCTTATCTCTTGAAACTTCATACTTTGGTGTAAAATCTCCATCAACATCAACCCCTAACTCCTTTGAAGGCAAGTCTGAGATATGACCAAAACTTGATTCTACTTTAAAATCTTTACCTAAAAACTTTTCTATTGTTTTTGCCTTAGCTGGTGACTCTACAATTACTAAATTCTTCGCCATACGTCTTTTTTTGAAGCTACAAATGTATAGGAAAAAAAGTTTATCTGCCTAATTTTAGGGATTATCTGTTATCTCGTTATAAAAAAAAGTTTAGTTTTTAATGGTTAAAAGTAGACTTTACTTTATCCGATATAAAAAATTACTCCAATGAATTTTCAACGCTCTTAATAGCTTCTTGGTCTTTAAAACCAATAACATTCTTATATATCAAATATAAAGGATGATACACAAAGGCTGCTGTAAATAAAATACCTACACCACACATTAACAGACCAATAATCTCCGCTAGCAAACCCGATATAATCATTAAGCCAAAAGATAGAAGCCATTTTTTATGGCCTAGTTTAAAACTAGCATTTACTAAGTCACTAGTACTTAAATCTGGATTAAACGCAAACATAAAATTCAAGAAAGATAATGGAATCATTACATAAAAAATGGGTAAGTAGCATAACAAAATTGCAAGAATTATAATGCCAAGAGTTGCCAGCACAAGCATAAACGTTTTATTGAAATATTGAGTCTTAAAAAAATAAAAAAAATCTGAAGTCGTTACCTGTTCATTAAAATCAAGTTTCTTCATAATCCTGAAAAACCCCGCATTCAGTGCGAACGATATAGCACTAAGGGCAAAAATTGCCACGATTATAAAAAGAATATAAACCACCGACAAACCAGCTAAAAAATCGGAAAAAATATCTGGATTATTAAAACCATTTTCAGATTGCGCAATCATGATTCCTATTAATGGCATATAAATAACAATGATTAATGGCAACATAATAATGAACGTAAACAATTGAAGTAAAAAGCCATGAATCCACGTTTTTTTAAATAACTCAATTGAGTCATTAAAAATAGTACCAAAATCTAGTGGTTTTGCATTACTTATTTTTTCTAAAACATGTTCAATTGTATTCATTTTCAAGGTTTGATTATTCGTTAAAATATAAAGGTAACCATTTTATGCAAAAAAAATTCCTGCAAGTTGCAGGATTTGATATTTTGTGTTTCACTACTAATTAAACAAGAAGCTGCAAATAAGTTTAAAATAAAAATAAAATACAATCTGCCACTTTGTCATAAAATATAAATTTATTGTACCTTTGCACACTTATTGACTACAGTTGCATCAATACTTTTTATGGAAAAGATAATCGACGAAAATAAACAAGGAGAATCCCTTGTTTTAGAACAAAAAAAAGAAAACACGAAAAAGCTTTTTATTGAAAGTTATGGCTGCGCCATGAACTTTAGTGATAGTGAAATAGTTGCTTCTATTTTAACCAATGAAGGCTATAATACTACTCAACATTTAGAAGATGCCGATTTAGTTTTAGTTAATACCTGTTCTATTAGAGATAAAGCAGAGCAAACCGTAAGAAAGCGATTGGAAAAATACAATGCTGTAAAAAAGATTAATCCAGGAATGAAAGTGGGCGTTTTAGGTTGTATGGCCGAACGTTTAAAAAGCAAATTTTTAGAAGAAGAAAAAATTGTTGATTTAGTAGTTGGACCCGATGCTTATAAAGATTTACCTAATCTTTTAAAGGATGTTGATGAAGGCAGAGATGCTATTAATGTCATCCTTTCAAAAGAAGAAACATATGGTGATATTTCACCAGTAAGGCTTAATACTAATGGTGTAACAGCTTTTGTGTCTATCACTAGAGGTTGTGATAATATGTGTACCTTCTGTGTTGTTCCTTTTACCAGAGGGCGCGAGCGCAGTAGAGACCCTCAAAGTATTTTAGAAGAAGTAAATGATTTATGGAAAAAAGGATTTAAAGAAATTACACTTCTTGGTCAAAATGTAGACAGTTACCTTTGGTATGGAGGCGGCTTAAAAAAAGATTTTGAAAAAGCTACCGATCTTGAAAAAGCAACAGCAGTTAGCTTTTCAAACTTACTAGAATTATGTGCTAAAGCACAACCCAAAATGCGCATTCGATTTTCAACATCCAATCCTCAAGATATGACGATTGATGTAGTTGAAACTATGGCTAAATATGAAAATATCTGTAATTACATTCATTTACCTGTTCAAAGTGGAAGCAACCGTATTTTAAAAGAAATGAACAGGCAACATACTATTGAGGAGTATTTTACATTGATAGATAATATCAAAAAAATAATTCCAGATTGCGGGATTAGTCAAGATATGATTGTTGGATTTCCTACAGAAACAGAACAAGACCATCAAGATACGATGAGTTTAATGGAGCATGTAAAATATCACTTTGGTTATATGTTTGCTTATTCTGAACGACCAGGAACATTGGCAGAACGCAAAATGGAAGACGATGTACCGCATGAAACTAAGAAAAGAAGACTTGCCGAAATCGTGGCTTTACAGCAAAAGCATAGCCAATACAGAACCGAACAGTTTTTAGGCAAGACCGTAGAAGTTCTAATTGAAAAAACTTCTAAAAAATCTGATATGCATTGGTCTGGAAGAAATCCACAAAGTACCGTTGTGGTCTTTCCGAAAGCACATTATAAAATTGGAGATTTTGTTAATGTAAAAGTGAATGATTGTACCAGTGCAACCCTTATTGGAGAAGCTGTTGGTTACTCAAAAAACAACTAAAACAATAAAGAATCAAGATTACAAAATGGATAATTAGGTATTTTAAAATCTTGAAATAAAAAATAGTTAGTCCTAACTCTATGGTTTCGACTCTTATATCAAATAAAATAAAAAATGGAATCTGTTCAAGTTATAAAACAACGTTTTGGAATTATAGGCAATACACCTACCCTTAATCGTGCTATTGAAAAAGCGATTCAAGTAGCTCCTACAGATATTTCTGTTTTAGTAACCGGAGAAAGTGGTGTTGGAAAAGAAAGTATTCCAAAGATTATTCATCAATTATCACATCGTAAGCATAACAAATACATCGCAGTAAACTGCGGTGCCATTCCCGAAGGAACTATTGATAGTGAATTGTTCGGTCACGAAAAAGGCTCATTTACAGGTGCTACACAAACCCGGGAGGGATATTTTGAAGTAGCTGATGGTGGTACCATATTTTTGGACGAAGTTGGAGAATTACCATTAACAACTCAAGTGCGCTTGCTGCGTGTCTTAGAAAACGGAGAGTTCATAAAAGTTGGTTCCAGTAAAGTACAAAAAACAGATGTTCGTATTGTAGCGGCTACAAATGCTAATATGTTCGAGGCCATTAAAAAAGAACGATTTAGAGAAGACTTATATTACAGATTAAGTACCGTTGATATCCATTTGCCACCATTAAGAGAACGACAAGAAGATATCCATTTATTATTTAGAAAATTTGCGAGCGATTTTGCTTTAAAATATAAAATGCCAACCATTAAATTAACCGACGATGCCATTCAAGTCCTTTTAAAACACCGATGGAGTGGAAACATTCGTCAGTTACGAAATGTAGCCGAACAAACATCTGTATTGGAACAAAACAGAACGATTTCAGCAGATACCTTAAGAGGGTATTTACCAACTTCGGGAAGTAATTTACCTGCGGTTGTAAAACACACAAAATCTGACACTGATTTTAGTAGTGAACGAGAAATACTTTACAAAGTTTTGTTCGATATGAAAAGTGATTTAAACGATTTGAAAAAACTCACTATGGAACTCATGAAAAAGGGAGACACTAAAGATGTTGAAAAAGAACATTCTGGTTTAATTCAAAAAATTTATGGCTCTGATGATGAAGAAACTGATTATGAAGAATCTATAGATGAACCAGAAGTTTTATCTATTCCAGAACATAGCGACACCACTCAAGAAGTAAAAAGTAGTCAAGACAAATATCATTTTGCTGAAGAGATTGAAGAAGAAGAAACACTCTCATTGCATGACAAAGAATTAGAATTAATTAAAAAATCACTTGAGCGTCACAGTGGAAAGCGTAAATTAGCTGCCGAAGAACTTGGCATAAGTGAACGCACCTTATACAGAAAGATTAAACAATATGATTTGTAAATTGTAGTTTTATAAAAGTATTTAATTTATCACAAATGAAAACACCCCATTATATTGTTCTTTTTATAACCTCAATACTTGTCTTAGGTTGTGGTGCTTATTCATTTACTGGAGCTTCGGTAGGTCCTAATACCAAAACTTTTCAAGTAAATTATTTTCAAAACAATGCTATTTTAGTAGAACCAGGTCTCGATTTACAATTTACCAATGCACTAATTGATTTATTGCTAAATCAAACGAATTTAAGTCTTGTAAAATCGAATGGCGACCTAGTATACGAAGGAGAAATTACACAATATAGAATTTCGCCAACCACGGCGACTTCATCAAATACTGCGGCACAAAATAGACTTACTATTGGTGTAAAAGTTCATTTTTTCGATAAGTACGATGAAGAAGCAGAATTTGATCAATCCTTTTCGTTTTTTTATGATTATGCTGGTAGCGCTCAACTTGTTGGCGGCGTTAAAGATGCAGCCGTTGAAGAGATCTTTGAACGTATTACTCAAGACATATTTAATGCATCATTAGCTAAATGGTAATTATCAAGATGATACCTTATAGGAATAAAATTTTATAAATCTGGCTTAGCCAATGAACAATAAAGATTTTACATATTTACTTCAAAACCCAGAAGCAATTACCTCGAAACAAACTGATGGTGTAAAATCTATTATTAATCTATTCCCTTATTTTCAATCTGCTCGAGCTATCTATCTTAAAGGTTTAAAAACCCAAGAAAGCTTTAAATACAATCAAGAACTAAAAACAACAGCTGCTTATACCACAGACAGAAGTATCTTATTTGATTTTATAACATCCGAGGTTTTTAACCAAAACGAAATATCTCATTTTATAAAAATAAATAGTGAGTATTTGCATGAAATAAATGTGACCGTTGAAGATATTTCTATAAACAAAAAAGTAGTAATTCAGGAAACCTCGCAACAAGATATTAAAAGTGGTTTAGATGTTTTAGACCCGTCATTATTTCAACCAAAATTTGAGCGTAAAAAACTTGTTGGTTTTGCCTTAGATGAATCTGAAGCCATAGAAAATGTAACGCCCAAAACGAAAACACAAGATGCTACAGCCGAAGATATTTTACATTTAGGAAAGCCTTTACAATTTGATAAAAAAGAAAATCACTCATTTAACGAATGGTTAAAACTAGCAAGTTTTAAAACAATTAAGCGTAAGGAGAAATCAGAAATAATCGAATCAAAGCCAGAAGACCAAACGGAAATAGAGCGACACCAAAAATTTGAGCTTATTGATCAATTTATAGCAAACAAACCTAAAATAAATCCTGCGAAATCCTCAACATCAACTCACAATCTATCGAAGGCACAGTTAATTCAACCCGAAGAGTTAATGACAGAGACTTTAGCTCGTATTTATTTAGAACAAAAAAACTACAAAAAAGCAATTCAATCTTATAAGATATTAAGTTTGAAATATCCGGAAAAAAGTAGTTTCTTTGCAATCCAAATTAAAGCAGTAGAACAATTACAAGAACAAAACAATAAAGAATAATGAGTACGTTTACAATATTTTTAGTATTAATTGTTGCAGTAGCATTTTTATTAGTAGTAGTAATTATGGTACAAAATCCTAAAGGTGGTGGATTATCATCTTCTTTTGGCGGTGGTGGAACACAACAATTAGGTGGCGTTAAAAAAACAACTGACTTTTTAGATAAAAGTACGTGGACATTAGCAACCCTATTATTGATTTTAATTTTATTATCAAATGTTGCTATTAACCGAGGTACAGGTGATGTAGATTCAAAAGCAATAGATGCAGATGAAACTACGACATCGTTACCAGTGCCAGCAAATACAGCCCCTGATTCGGCTACTACAACAATAAAAGATTCGGTACAGTAAATATCCGAAAATAAGAACAAAAAATGCCAACTTTTAAAGTTGGCATTTTTTGTTACTGTAAGTTTGTCAGTAATATACTATTGGCATAATTTTAGAAAGATACATCTGCATTAAACATAATTTAATTAATTAAAAAATCACATAACAAATGAGCTTAAACATTAAACCATTAGCAGACCGAGTTCTTATTGAACCTGCTGAAGCTGAAACAAAAACAGCATCAGGAATTATCATTCCAGATAACGCTAAAGAAAAACCACAAAGAGGAAAAGTTATTGCTGCAGGTAAAGGCACAAAAGACGAACCTATTACAGTGAAAGTTGGCGATACTGTTTTGTATGGTAAATATGCTGGCACAGAACTTAAATTAGAAGGTAAAGATTATTTAATTATGCGTGAAAGTGATATTCTTGCTATAATTTAATTGCAAATTCTAAAAAAAACAAAAAACAATATGTCATTAAGAGGCGTAAGCAAAGTAATCTTTTTAATAAAAATTAAAATATTGCTGGGACTTAAAAAAATCTTGCAATGACGACACAGTTTAAAATTTTAATAAAATTATAATAAAATGGCAAAAGATATAAAATTTGATATTGAAGCACGTGATGGTTTAAAACGCGGTGTAGATGCATTAGCCAATGCGGTAAAAGTAACTTTAGGACCAAAAGGAAGAAACGTTATTATTAGCAAATCATTTGGAGCACCACAAGTAACCAAAGATGGTGTGACTGTAGCAAAAGAAATTGAGTTAGAAGATGCTCATGAAAACATGGGAGCTCAAATGGTAAAAGAAGTAGCCTCTAAAACGAATGATTTAGCAGGAGATGGTACAACCACGGCAACCGTTTTGGCACAAGCTATTGTAAAAGAAGGCTTAAAAAATGTGGCTGCTGGTGCTAATCCTATGGATTTAAAACGCGGTATAGATAAAGCTGTTGAAGCTATTACTAAAGACCTTGAAAAACAAGCAAAAAAAGTTGGTAACTCTTCTGAAATGATTAAACAAGTTGCTGCTATATCAGCGAACAACGACGACACTATTGGTGACTTAATTGCTAAAGCTTTTGGCAAAGTTGGTAAAGAAGGTGTGATTACTGTTGAGGAGGCCAAAGGGATGGAGACCTATGTAGATGTTGTTGAAGGTATGCAGTTTGACCGAGGTTATTTATCTCCTTACTTTGTGACCGATTCAGATAAAATGATTGCTGATTTAGAAAATCCATACATTTTATTATTTGATAAGAAGATTTCAAACTTGCAAGAAATCCTTCCAATATTAGAGCCAGTAGCGCAATCTGGAAGACCTTTATTAATTATTGCTGAAGATGTTGACGGACAAGCTTTAGCTACGTTGGTAGTTAATAAATTGCGTGGTGGGTTAAAAATTGCCGCTGTAAAAGCGCCTGGTTTTGGTGACAGACGAAAAGCAATGCTTGAAGATATCGCTATTTTAACTGGTGGAACTGTGATTTCAGAAGAAAGAGGGTTCACATTAGAAAATGCAGACTTAAGTATGCTCGGTACAGCAGAAACCGTAACCGTTGATAAAGACAACACAACGATTGTTAACGGTGCTGGAAAAGCAGCAGACATTAAAGCCAGAGTTAATCAAATAAAAGCACAGATTGAAACTACAACTAGTGACTACGATAAAGAAAAATTGCAAGAACGTTTAGCTAAATTAGCTGGTGGTGTAGCAGTTCTTTATGTAGGTGCTGCTAGTGAAGTGGAGATGAAAGAGAAAAAAGACCGTGTTGATGATGCCTTACATGCAACCAGAGCTGCTGTAGAAGAAGGTATTGTAGCTGGCGGAGGTGTTGCTTTCATAAGAGCTAAATCTGTTTTAGAAAAATTAACTGCTGAAAACCTTGATGAGGTAACCGGAATTCAAATCATAGCGCGAGCTATCGAAGCTCCTTTACGTATCATTGTGGAAAATGCGGGCGGAGAAGGAAGTGTTGTTATTTCTAAAGTAATGGAAGGCAAAGGGTCATTTGGTTATGATGCCAAAAGTGAAACTTATGTTGATATGCTAAAAGCTGGTATTATTGACCCTAAAAAAGTAACACGTATTGCTTTAGAAAATGCCGCTTCTGTAGCTGGTATGATCTTAACTACTGAGTGTGCTTTGATTGATATTAAAGAAGATGCTCCAGCTATGCCAGCTGGTATGGGTGGTGGTATGCCAGGAATGATGTAAGTCATTTTAGGTTAGGATAATTTATATGGAGTTGTTTTTTCATAATATGAAAAAACAACTCCATTGTTTTTTGGCATTATATTTGTTACTAACACACCATACATACCAACCTCTTTTATACCATGACAAAAACCAATTTAATTTCAATTGTCTTCTTTCTGTTTTTTTTAACCTCATTTAGCCAAATTAAAACCATTGAAGAATTTGATAAAAAAGTAAAAGATTACTTCTCTTTAAATTATGAAACCATTTTTACCCACACTAATAAAACGAAATATTTCGAGGGTGAAGAATTATGGTTTAAAACCTATATATACGATATAAAAAAGAGTTTACCTTATATCAGTTCAACTAATATATACCACAGTGTATATAATGAAAATGGTGAATTAATCAATAAAAAGATGTATTTAGCCGAATCTGGGATGACCTTTGGTAATATAAAAATAGATTCAACATATGCTCCCGGTATTTACTATTTAAAAACGACCACAAATTGGATGCAAAACTTTCATGACGATCTTTCAAACATTCAAAAATTTGAAATAATTGGTGATTATGCAAAAGACAACAGCATTTCCACTACAAAATCCTATGATTTTCAATTACTACCCGAAGGTGGTCATATCATTGAAAGTGTAATAAATACTATTGGTTTTAAAATTACCAATGGTATGGGTAAATCAGTAAAAATAGATTCAGGAAAAATTATTGATTCTGAAAAAAATATTATAGTAACGTTTAAAAGTAATAGTTTTGGACATGGTAAATTTATTTTTAAACCTGAAAAAGGAAAATCTTATTTTTATGAAATCTTATTAGAAAATGACGAAGCCTTAGCTCAGCCTATTCTAAATGTTGAAAATAGGGGTTTAAACTTAAATGTTGAAAATACTAGAGAAGATAATGTAATTATACGCTTAAACACAAACAACACGACTCTTAATAATATTAAAGACAAACAATACTATTTAGTAACCCATCGAGATGGAATAGCATCGAAAATTGATGTAAATTTTACTGAAAACAAACTAACCTATTTATACAAAATTAAACGAAATATTCTTAACAAAGGCATTAATATTATCACTCTATTTAACGATAAATTCCAACCTTTGTGCGAAAGAATAATTTTTAATTTTAAAGATTCTCTAATTAAAGATCTTGAAGTTTCTGAAATAACAAAGGAAAAAGACTCAACTGTTATTGTATTAAAAACGAATCCTAATTTAAAAGAAGCTAATTTAAGTATATCTGTATTACCAAGTTCCACAATAGCAAATACGGCAGACCATAATATTATTTCAAAATTTTTATTTAATCCTTACTTAAAGGGAAATATAGAAAACCCTTGGTATTATTTTGATAAAACTGACAGAAAAAAACTATACGATTTAGATTTATTGCTATTAACGCAAGGATGGAGTAAATACTCGTGGAAAAATATTTTCAATAATCCACCTACAATAACTCATAATTTTGAAACTGGTTTTTTAATAAAAGGAAAAATAAACAATTACCAATATAAAAATGGTGACATACTTCTTTTGCAATCAAAAATAAATGGCATTCAGGAAGAATATAATTTAGACGAAAACAATTTCTTCCAGTTTGATGAATTGTATTTAAAAAATGAATCATCATTAAACTTTACTTTAAAAAATAAAAACGGAAAATTATCAAAGCCAAGTATTTATTATAATATTTATCCCAATTACAAAAAGGATTCAATAACTGTAGAAAAAAATAATAACCATGATCAAATTAAAAATGTAAAGAACTATAATAATATAGAATTTATCTTTGATGAAGCAACAACAATATTAGATAGTGTGGAGATTAATACAAATACAATAAAAAAGCCTAAACCCAAAAATACACCTTACGGTGTTTCTAATTCTAGACATATTAGCTTTAAGGACGAAATAAATTTTAACTCATTAATAACTCAGCAAATCAGAAACTATGGTTTTGATGTAGTAAACACTGGGACTAATGTTAAGATTGCTTCAAGAAGAGTATTTAATTTAAGGGGAAGTTCTTCTCCAATGGTGTTTTTAGACAATGTTGATATCAGTAATAGTTTACATATTATTAGTAACTTAGTGGTTGCAGATGTTGAAGAAATGTTTATTTCTTCCAGGAATTCAAATATTTACGTATCTGCTGCCGGGGTAATTCACATATTTACTAAAACCGGCAGTAGCAGTTGGTCTTATGGCTCAAAATATAACAGCTCTGAAATGAATTTTGGTTTCTCGGTCGCCAAAAAATACTATAGCCCTTTATATAATAAATTTGAAAATGAAAGTTTCAATAACTTAGGAGTTTTAAACTGGTTGCCTAATTTAACACAAAATGAAAATGGAACGTTTGTTTTCAAAATTCCTAATTACTTTTACGATTCTATAAATCTTTACATTGAAGGCATGAGTAACGACGGATATTTATTTTCAAAAATTGAAACCATATCAATTAATTAGTTTTGTTTATAAATATAGAGCAAACTCTTTATTTAGTCTCATGGTTTAGGTGTCCCGTAAAAATTACTGTCTTTAATAAAAGTCAGCAATTGCCTTTTTTATACTAATCTAAATAATCTGAAGCAAAAACTTCTGATTTTATATGTATGTTTTAAACCAATTACTTTCCTCCTGGCGGGCAATAGGTTTTTAAATAATTAGTAAACATCGTTTTTAAATGTTTGGTGGTACCCTCACCTTCATTAATACCGTGTGTGCGGTTTGGGTAAGGCATAAACTGAAACTGTTTGTTGTATTTTACCAACTCATTAATTAACATTTCAGCATTTTGATAATGCACATTATCATCTCCTGTACCGTGTATATACAATAAATTACCTTCTAAATTTTTAGCATACGTTATTGGTGAACCATGTGCAAAATCTTCTAAATTTTCTTGTGGCAAACCCATATAACGTTCTTGATAAATATTATTATAGGTAAGCTGATTGGCCACTGCTGCTACGGCTATCCCTGTTTTGTAAATGTCTGGATATTGAAACATTAAGTTTAACGTAGCAGAACCACCTCCACTCCAGCCCCAAACGGCTACACGACCTGAATCGACAAAATCCCATTTTAAAATTTCTTTGGCAGCCATAGCTTGATCTTTTATATTAATTTGACCCATCTTTCTATAAATACTTTTACGCCAAGCGCGTCCTTTTGGCACTGGTGTTCCTCTATTATCAAGTGATATATATATATACCCATCATTAGCCATACTGCCATTGTAATTTCTATTCCATCCAACACCGTAACTATCAGTTACCGTTGCTCTTGCTGGTTCTGAATACACATAAAACACTACTGGATATTTTTTTGAAGCATCAAAATTAGTCGGTTTTACCATCCATCCGTCCATGTCTACGCCATCAATCGTAGTGATTTTAAAAAATTCTACGTTTGATTCTTCTTGCAGGTTAGTTAAATTGGCTTCAATACTTTCACTTGGGTTTACTGGTTTATGATTTGAAAACCAAATGTACTCGGTGGCCGGACGCTTATTATGATTTGAAAACGTATGAATGGCATATTTACCTGTTGGTGAGACATTATAACCATGAGTTCCTTGTAAAGATTTAGGGCTTACCAACTGTAATTTCCCATTTCCATTTAATTTGGTTTTATAAAGGTAGCTTTGTGTGGCGTTTTCTGGGGATGCCATAAAATACACATAGCCTTTTTTGGTATCAACAAAACTTAAATCAATAAAATCATAATCCCCATTGGTAATAAGCTTTTCGTTTTTTCCTTCTAATGAAATGTTATATAAATGACGCCATCCATCCTTTTCTGTAGCCCATAGCACATTTCTTCCATTATTTAACCAATTATAATTATTAGTAAAATAAATATCATACTTAAATCCTTCATCATACACATCGACCCAAGCATCATCAGATTCTTCATAAATCACTTTTGATTTTCCTGAATCTGGCTCAGCAATATAAAGCTTACTATTTTTTTGTTTTCTGTTTAATTGCTGTACCAATAATTTTGCTGTAGCAGGAATATACTCCATGCGTACTAAATAATGTTGACGTGAATCACCAGGAATATCCATCCATACGGTCTCAGCATCATCAATACTTACCACTCCAACTTTACAAGATGATGGTGTTTCTCCTACCTTAGGATACTCTAATGGAATAGGTTTAGAATAAATAGCATCTGTATTATTAATCATGTAAAATTTCTTAATATCTCGTGCATCGATCTGCCAATAGGCTATTGACTTACTATCTGGACTCCAGCGAAAACCATCTCTACAAGCAAACTCTTCTTCGTAAGCCCAATCAAAAGTCCCGTTAATCAACGTTATTGAACCGTCTGATGTCAATTCTTTAATTTTTAAAGTACTTAAATCTTCAACATAAATATTATTATTACTTACATAAGCTACATATTTTCCGTTAGGAGAGAATTTAGCAAACATTAAGGACGATTCCGGCAAGCTAGCTCCAAGTTGAATTAATGTGCCTTTAGCGATATCTAAAACCCAATAATCGCCTTTTGTATTGATGCGCCAAACACGCTTTGTATTAGTAAAAATTAAAATCTTCTGTTCATTCTCAGACAACACAAAATAACTAACGCTTAATGGTATGTTACTGTTTTTTGGAGTGAGCTGTTCTTTGCTTATCAATACGCTAGACACATTGTTAGGCAATGTATATTGCATAATGTTATTATTTTGTATTCGGTAATACGAATTGCCATCACTTGACCATTTGAAATCGCCACGCTGAGCAATTGAATGAAAGGAGCCAAAAAAAACAAAAGCATAAAGTATTATGAGCTCAAGCTTAAAATTAAACTTGAAAAACGATTTGAACGTGTACATAAGCATACTATTTTAGTATTAAAAATCAGGAGTTTAATAAAACGCATTAAAGGTACTGTTTTATTCGATTTTGTTTGTCTAAAAATTAGGTTTTACGTTTTTAGGATCTAACTAAATACAAAATCATACTATTACTTTTTAAATGTTTGAATGTCTCAATCTTAAGGCATTTGTAATCACAGAAACAGAACTAAAACTCATGGCCAATGCCGCCAACATTGGAGATAACAATATTCCAAAAAACGGGAACAACACCCCCGCAGCAATAGGGACTCCGATGCTATTGTAAATCAAGGCGAAAAATAAATTTTGTTTTATATTACGCATCACCTTATTACTTAAATTATGTGCTTTTACAATACCTCGTAAATCACCTTTTACTAAGGTAATAGAAGCGCTTTCAATAGCAACATCTGAACCCGTTCCCATAGCAATTCCAACATCCGCTTTTGCTAATGCAGGAGCATCATTAATGCCATCGCCGGCAACCGCAACTCTTTTTCCTGATTCCTGAAGTTGTTTCACAACTTCCATTTTATCTTGAGGAAGCATGTCTGATTGGAAATCATTTAATCCGACCTCATCTGAAACGGCCCTCGCAGTATATTCATTATCACCGGTAAGCATCAAAATTTCAATACCTTTAGATTGCAATTCTGAAATGGCGTTTTTACTTGTTTCCTTAATCTTATCGGTAATCACGACATAGCCAATAGCGACATTATCAATTGAAAGAAAAGAAATTGTTTTACCCAGTTTTTGCTCTTTGTTAGCATCACCTAAAAGTTCTTCTGGTATAACAACCTCATTATCTTGCATCAATTTTTCGTTTCCTAAAGCTAATTTTTTGCCTTCAACTGACCCTATAACGCCTCTTCCGGTAATAGATTCAAAATTTGAAACTTTCAAAGGCTCAACCCCTTTCGCCTTACCAAACTTAATCGTGGCTTCTGCCAACGGATGTTCACTTAATTGATTGAGAGATATAATAAATTGAAGTACATCGTTTTGATTATATTTAGTCGACTGAAAATCTATCTTTTCAACCGAAGGTTTTCCTTCTGTAATGGTCCCTGTTTTATCAATTACCAAAATATCAATAGTATTTAATCGTTCTAGAGCTTCTGCGTTTTTAATTAGCACACCAGATTTAGCGCCTTTACCTACACCAACCATGACCGACATGGGTGTTGCCAAACCTAATGCACACGGACAAGCAATAATAAGTACGGCAATGGCATTAACAAGAGCAAATACATACTTAGGTTCTGGACCAAAAACAGCCCACAAAATAAAAGTAATAACAGAAATAAGGACTACTATTGGTACAAAATACGCAGAGATTTTATCCGCTACTTTTTGAATAGGAGCTTGAGTTCTACTGGCATTATTAACCATCTCAATAATTTGAGAAAGTAACGTATCTGCTCCAATTTTTTCGGCCTTTATAGTAAAAGACTGATTACCATTAATAGTTCCTGCGCTTACTTTATCGTTTGAAATTTTATGAACAGGAACAGGCTCACCCGTTATCATAGATTCATCAATGGTACTTTCTCCTTCAAAAACAGAACCATCTACAGGAATTTTTTCTCCAGGTTTCACGCGTAAAACATCATTAATATTAATGTCATCAATGCTAATCTCTTCTTCTTTTCCATCAACAATGCGAATCGCTTTATTAGGTGCCAATTTCAACAATTCCTTTACAGCACTATTCGTTTTGTTATGAGCTCTTGCTTCTAGGACCTGTCCCATAAGAACAAGTGTTAAAATAACTGTGGCCGCTTCAAAATACACGTGAACCGTTCCTAGCTCTGTTTTAAATTGCGGTGGAAAAAAATTCGGAAATAACATGGCAAATACACTAAAAACCCAAGCAACGCCAGCTCCTATTCCTATTAATGTAAACATGTTTAAACGCGATGTTTTTACGGAACGGTAGGCACGAACAAAAAACACCCATGTGGTATAAAACACCACCGGAATTGACAATCCAAACTGAACCCAGTTCCAATGTTTTAATCGCAAAACCTCGTATATCGGATTATCCGGAATCATTTCAGACATGGCTATTATAAAAATCGGCAAGGTAAATGCTACACTCAACCAGAACTTCTGTACCAGTTTTTCATACGTTTTATCTTCGGAAGAACCTTCTGTATGCGACGACACTTCTTCAACTAAATCCATGCCACAAACAGGACAATCACCTGGCTTATCATAGGTTTCATCTCCTTCGCAGTGCATAGGACAATAAAAAACTCCTGTTCCTTTGCCTTGAGGCTTTTTAGATTTATGTTGATGTTCCACTTTGTGATTATGTTCTCCTATTACTGAAATACCATAGCGTCCATCACTATCCTTTTCAAGGGCTCCCTTAAAAATATCTATTGATATATGAGAACCCATGGTAATAGTAGCTTCTGCTTTTTGCAAATCGACCTGTACTTCCTCAACACCATCAACAGTGCTTAACGTTTTCTCGACGTGAGAACGACAGCCATTACAACTCATGCCCGAAATGGAATACGTATGTTTCATTTTAATTTTTTAGTTATTTATTTCATTTGATTCATAGCCATCTCATGATCATAATGGCAACAACCTGGCAAGTTATTATAGGCATCTAAATTGCCAGAAACCTTTTCTGTATCATAACCTGATGCTGCAATCGCCTCATGAATTGCCTTTTCATTCGTTTTTGACGCATTAAAAGAAACTTCTATTTTCTTTTTATCGACATCCCAAGTTGTTTGGGAAATACCCTCTAAACTGTTTACCGCATTTTCGATGGTCTTTTTACACATTCCGCAATTGCCTCGAACACCAAAACTAATATTGTTCATCGCCATCTCGTTAAATTCTGGGTTATTGACTGCTGAATTACTTTCTTGTTTAGTTTCATTCTTACAGCTAAATAATACTAATGTTATAATTACTGCTGTATTTAAAATTACTCTTTTCATGATTTTTAATTTAATAGTTATTTGATTTTTAATTATTCTATGATTTGTTTGGTGCTGCCGCACGTTAACATGGCATCACCGAAATAAGGGTTATAAATATCCTTAGTTAAACTTAACCAATAGGCGCCCTGGTTATCGTTAACCATTGGGCAAAATTGCCTATATACGGTTTGATTCACTCCAAATATTTGAATTGCATTTGTAACATACAATGACAACTGCTTAAAATATGCTCTTTGTTTTTCAATGGTCTTTGCCTTAAAAATATTATTTGCTTCCAATTTAATTTTATTCTCTAAAACCATCCATTTCATATGAGTATTTTTATCAGAAATTAACTCCATATCAACTTTCTTTAAATTTTCAACAAGATCTTTTGAGGATTGTTTTGCTGTTTTAAAGTCATCTTTAACCAGTCCATCTTTTAATTTTAAATAGTGATTAAATACATCTTTTAACTGCTCCTGAAAGGCTAAAGGCACCTTTATTCTTTTTAAAGAAAGGGTGTCAATAACTTCAGATTCTACAGCATTCATCATAGATTGTTTTCCTCTTAACTGTGCTGCAGCATCAACCGTAAAGGTGCCATTAACTACAATTTCTTCGCCATTCTTTAATCCCTCCAAAACTTCTATCTGAGTATCAAAATTATCGCCAATGGTAATTTCTCTCATTTCAAAAACAGATTGATTAGCTTTTGTTTTTACATATACCAACGAACGTTCACCTGTCCATAACACAGCGGTTGACGGAATGACAAACCTTTCTTCTTTTTTAGAATTACCAACAAAAACGTTGCCCTCCACAAACATACCTGGTTTAAATTCTCCTGTGTTGTTTTTCAAGACTACTCTTAGTTTTACTGTTCTTGTATTTGAATTTAAAACCGGATCTATAAAAGCAACTTTAGCGTTGTATTCTTTTTGCGGATTTGATTTTGTTGTAATGACGATATCCTGACCTATTTTAAAGGTTGAAATATTACTTTCATATACATCGAACTCCGCCCAAACTGAATTTAAGTTAGCAATCTTAAATAGGGGTTGCCCTTGATTAACCGCTTCTCCCTGTGCAACCAATTTCTCTGCAACCGTTCCTGAAACTGTGGCATAAACAGGAAAATTATCTTGAACTGTTTTAGAGCTTTCGATTTGATTAATCTGATTGTTTGAAAGTTTCCAAAATGTTAATTTATTACGTACTGCTTTATACAGTTCTGGTTGTGATTCCTTTAATGAAGACGCCGTAATTAACTCTTGCTGTGCTGCAATTAATTCTGGTGAATAAATGGTTGCTAATAATTGTCCTTTTTTAATTTCTTCTCCAGTAAAATTAACATTTAAGGTTTCTATTCTTCCTGTAAAATAGCTCACCTGAACCGTATTAGCTTCTTCGTTAACTACAATTTTTCCAGACAGTTTGATGGTGTTATTTACAGATTTTGAGGTTCCAACCTTCATCGTTTGAATGTTTGCCAATGCCATAGCATTTTCAGAAAGTTTAAACTCGTTATTACCAAGCGCTTCTGATCCTCCGTCCGTCGGAATTAATTCCATACCGCAAATTGGGCAATCACCCGGTTCTGGCAACATAATTTGTGGGTGCATAGAACATGTCCACATTTGCGATTTAACATCCGATTGGTTATGGTTATGTTCTGTGTCTTGAGATGTTGATACACCAAAAAACAGCTTCCCTAAAACGAGGCCAGCTACTAATATTCCTATATAAATTATATATTTTTTCATGGGTTTTTATTCACTTAAATAATTAATGATAGTCGTTTGCATATAATAGTTTTTAACAGCATCAATTTGATTCATTTGAAATTTAAGTTGTAACTCTTGAATATCTAAAATATCATTAAAATCAATCGTTCCTGTTTCATAATTTTTCAAAAGGATATTTTCGGCATTTATTACCTGTTTCATGTTTTTCTCCTGAGTATTAAAACTAATTATCGCTGAATTTCGATTCCTTAATGCCTTTTCCAATATGGTTTCTAAAGTATTCAATCGGTCTTGTTTTTGCATATTAATTTCTTGCTGTTGCAACTCATTTTGTCTAGTTTGAGACTTGTATTTTTTGTTGAAAATTGGAATTGACAAAGACACCATGGGCATCCAAACATCTTTTCCATTATCACTAAATGTCATATCTGGCCGTTCTGATACATTAATATAATCTAAGCCAAAACCAAACATTGGACTGCTTTCTTTTTGATTAAGCAACTCTGATTGCACAACAGATTCATACAGTTTATCATATTTAGTTAACTCAGGATGCAACTCTAAATCAAAATTCAATTCAGGTGTTTTTGAAGGCATCATTAAATCCTGAATCATTTTAATTTCGATAGAAGCATCTCTATTTAAGAGCTTGTTAAACAGCG
Source organism: Yeosuana sp. (assembly GCF_057126245.1). NCBI lineage: Bacteria > Pseudomonadati > Bacteroidota > Flavobacteriia > Flavobacteriales > Flavobacteriaceae > Yeosuana > Yeosuana sp. The sequence continues at coordinate 37,817 of NZ_DBNGMQ010000076.1, forward strand.
TTTGTTCTGCTAAAAAATCTTGTTCTAAAACCTCTTTTAACTGCTCTAGTTCATTTTGACGCATCTGTAATTTTAAGACATCAACTGCTGAAGCTTTATTAACTTCAACTGAATTTAAAGCCAGAGTTTCATAGGTTTTTAATAAGGCAATATTCTCAGCTAAAACGTTTTGCTTTGCTTTTAAAGCATACAATTGATAATATGATTGAGAAACCGATGCTATGAGTTTTCGTTTTGCTATAACAATATCTTCATATTTAGCATCGGCTAATGAACTTATATAATGTTCTCTCGCTGTAATAGATCCAAACCAAGGCAGCATTTGTTTTACTGACAACTTGAAACGCTGCGCTCCAGTTCTTGTCTCTGGTTCGCTTACAAAATAACCAACCCCAAATTCGGTGTTTGAAATGGTGTTTACCTCATTAATTTTTTCCGAAGCTATGGCATATTGCAATTCAAACTTTTGAATTTCCGGATTGTTGCTTAATGCCTCACTCACTAAGGATCCCATATCTTGTGATTTAACTACCGAACCCATTAAAAAACAAATTATTAATGTTATTAGATGTTTCATTTGACTAACTTTTTAAGGTTCAACTCCGCTTTCCAACTGTATAATACAGGTACAACAAACAAGGTTATTAAGGCAATAAGCATACCGCCAAAACTTGGTATTGCCATAGGAATCATAATATCACTTCCTCTTCCCGTTGATGTTAATACCGGTAGCAATGCCAGTATGGTTGTAGCTGTTGTCATTAAACAGGGTCTAATCCGTTTTTCTCCTGCTTCAACAATGGATGTTCGAATTTCTTTTTTCGTTTCTGGTGAGTTTTTATTGAATGTTTGGGTTAAATAAGTTGCCATTACCACACCATCATCAGTCGCAATTCCGAATAAAGCAATAAACCCAACCCAAACAGCCACACTCAGATTAATAGTATGCATTTGAAATAATGAGCGAAGGTTTTCACCAAAGAAACTAAAGTTTAAAAACCAGTCTTGCCCATATAACCAAATCATAATAAAACCTCCTGAAAAGGCTACTGCAATTCCTGTAAACACCATAAATGAGGTAGCAACTGATCGGAATTGGAAGTAAAGAATTAAGAAAATAATAAGTAATGCTAGCGGCACCACCACAGACAAGGTTTTTTCAGCTCGTAATTGATTTTCATAGGTTCCTGTAAATTGATAATTGATTCCTTTAGGAACTATTAACGCACCAGAATTAATTTTTCCTTGAATAAGTGCTTGCGCGTTTTCAACGACATCAACTTCTGCAAAACCATCCAATTTATCAAATAACACATAACCCACTAAAAAGGTATCTTCACTTTTTATAACTTGAGGACCTTTCTCATAACGAATTGTAGCCAATTCACTTAAAAGCACGGGGTTTCCTTTTTCAACTGGAACATAAATATTTTTTAAATCCGAAGGATTTGCTCTAAGTTCTCTTGGGTAGCGCACACGAATACCATAACGTTCGCGACCTTCAACTGTTGTAGTTAAGACCTTACCTCCAACGGCTACACTTAAAACATTTTGCACATCTTCTACAGAAATACCATACCGTGCAATTTTCTCTCTATCAATATCAATTAGCAAATACGGTTTACCGACAATTCTATCGGCAAAAACGGCTTCTTTTTTTACACCTTCCGCTTGTTTGAGTATATTTTCTAATTGAATTCCAAACGCTTCAATTTGCTTTAAATCTTGTCCTTTTACCTTAATTCCCATAGGTGCTCTCATGCCTGTTTGCAACATGACTAAACGTGTTTCAATAGGTTGTAATTTAGGAGCTGACGTTACACCTGGTAATTTGGTAACTTTCACTATTTCGTTCCAAATATCATCTGGTGATTGTATTTCTGGTCTCCAATTACGATAAAACTCACCATCATCATCTGGAATCAGTTGTTCTTTCATATTAAAAGACTGTCGTGCTTCAGGTTGGTCTGTTCGCAATATCATTCCGTTTTTCAACACGAACTCACCTTGATCATTGACTTGATAACGTTGACGCTCACCGTCAGCATTCAGCATATACTCTGGTTTGTATTGAATAATATTTTCATACATAGATAAAGGTGCTGGATCTAAGGCCGATTCTGTTCGGCCGGCTTTACCCACAACCGTCTCAATTTCAGGGATACTCGCCACAGCCATATCTAACTGCTGCAATACGCGTTTATTTTCTTCAACACCAGCGTGTGCCATAGAGGTAGGCATTAGAAGAAAGGTCCCTTCATTTAATGATGGCATAAATTCTTTCCCTGTATTTTTCATAATTAAGACTCCTGCAATGACAATAAGCGTTGGAAGGGACAAAAACAAAAGCTTATGATTTAAAGCCCAACGTAAAATTCGCGTATAATACCTTCTGAATAAGGTGAATACACCCAATAAACTAAAGCAAATAATGCCGACAAAAATGAGATTCCAAAAGATGCTTTTATCAACTCCTAAAGGTCTCCAAAATTCTGCTAGCAAATAGACAATGGTAAATACTGAGATAATGATATTCGTAAGGTTCGCTTGTTTTCCTGAAAGTCGCTCTTGAAATTTTAAAACAGATGTTATAGCAAAAGCGATAACAACAAACCCTAACCAATAGCCATATGCTAAAACGGTAATTCCTATCAACAACAAAATGCCATTAAAAACATAGGATGCTGATTTTTTAATTGTTTTTTTTCTGAAAAGAAACGCTGCAAAAGGTGGAATTAAAAACAATGCAACGATGATGGAAGCAGTTAAAGCAAAGGTTTTTGTAAATGCCAGAGGTCTAAATAATTTTCCCTCGGCCCCAATCATAGTAAATACAGGAATAAAACTAATAATGGTAGTCATTACTGCTGTTACAATGGCTCCTGAAACTTCGGCTGTGGCATTATAAACAACCGTATTGATTGGAAGTTTATTATCGTTTTCATCTAAATGCCTAATAATGTTTTCTGAAAGGATTACACCAACATCTACCATAGTTCCAATTGCAATGGCAATCCCTGATAATGCGACAATATTAGCATCTACACCAAAAAATTTCATAGCAATAAACACCATTAATACGGCTACAGGTAATAAACCCGATATAAGAATAGAAGCTCTTAGATTATAAATCATGATAATGATTACCAAAATGGTAATCAATATTTCTAAAGTTAAGGCTTCGTTTAAAGTACCTAAAGTTTCGTGTATTAAATCGGTTCTATCGTAAAATGGAACTACTGTTAATTGTGAGGTTCTTCCGTCACTAAGAACCTTTGAAGGTAATCCGCCACTTAATTCGTTAATTTTTTCTTTAACATTGTTAATAACCTCTAAAGGATTGGCTCCATATCTTGCAACCACAACACCACCAACGACTTCAGCACCTTCCTTATCCAGAATACCGCGTCTTGCTTCTGGTCCTATAGACACCTTTCCGATATCACTAATTTTTATAGGAATAAAATTATTAGAGGTAACAACGGCATTTTCAATATCTTCAATAGATTTTATATATCCTAAACCTCTTACTAGGTATTCAGCCTTATTAATCTCTAATGTTTGCGCTCCAATATCTTTATTACTCTCTTTTACAGCTTGTACAACCTGCTGCAATTCTATTTGATATTGACGCATTAATTCCGGATTGACATCTACCTGATATTCCTGAACATAACCACCAATAGAAGCCACTTCAGATACACCACTCGCAGAGGATAACGCATATTTTACATAGTAGTCTTGAATACTCCTTACCTCTTGTAAATCCCAACCACCAGTAACGTTTCCGTTTTCATCGCGTCCTTCAAGTGTGTACCAAAAAATTTGCCCCAAACCCGTGGCATCTGGACCTAAAGCAGGTTTAACACCATCTGGTAATAAGCCATTAGGTAACGAATTGAGTTTTTCAAGAATACGACTACGACTCCAATAGAACTCAATACCTTCTTCAAAAATGATATAAATACTGGAAAACCCAAACATTGACGAACTGCGAATAGTTTTGACCCCTGGAATACCTAATAACGCCGTTGTTAAAGGATAGGTTATCTGATCTTCAATATCTTGTGGTGATTGGCCGTTCCATTTTGTGAAAACTATTTGTTGATTTTCACCAATATCTGGAATGGCATCTACTGCCACAGGGTGACTTGGTAAAAAGCCCATATCCCAATTAAAAGGAGCATTCACAGTTCCCCATCCAATAAATAGGACGAGCATTAAAACTGCTACGAGTTTGTTTTCTATTAAAAATTTGATGCTTTTATTTAGCATGGTTAATTATTAAACAGTTAGACATGAGTATGAGAAAATACCGAATACAGCAAAGAATCCATTAAATTAGAATTTAAGGATGTGCGTCTATTGTTTAAAAATCAAATGAGGTAAGTTTCGTCAAGCTTATAAATAGTCTTGACAATACGTGGTGGTGGATATTCTAAAAGTGAATTAGTTTCTCTTTTAACAGTTTCAAAAAGTGAAATATAGGTATATACCAATGATGAAATGAAAAGTTGTTTTTCAAACGTGAGTTTATCAAAAGTTAACTGTAACTCATCTTGCCCTTGAACGTTAATCTGTTTCTCTGCACAACAGCCCTTTTTTTCAATAGAACACCCTGAGTTTGTTATGGGGCTTCCCATTTCCATGCCACAACCTTCTACCTTATGAAAAATAGCCGTTTCAACTAAAGTATCTCCACAATAATGCATATCAATAGTAAACGACATGGTAGAGAATAACACTACCAAAGACATTAACAACGCCATTATTTTTTGAAAAACTTTTTTCATAAGACACAAAAATACAAAAAAATTACTAAGCTAACTTAATTCTTTTCAAGACATTAACATTTAGTGCTTTAATTTATAGTAATAAAATGCTGGCAGCAAGAGTAATAAAATGATAGGTTGGATTAAAAATCGTCTCATATTGAAAAATAAATAATAGTGTTCTTGTTTTGGGTTTACCACAAAATAAAGATAAATAACAATGAGCACAAAAAATGAAACTATGTAAATAAGAGCAGAAAATTTGACCATACTTTTATCTTTAAAAACCACATATACAATAACTAATGAAATAACACTGTTTAAAGCGTACCTGAAGGCCGTGAAAACCGTTAATTTAAAAACTTCTCGCCTAGGGTTATCGATGTATAAATAATCTTTTTGAAAAAAGGTTAAATACGGATCATAAAACAACTCATTTTCAAAAAATCGGATTAAAACTAATAATCCAAACAGTATCAATAGCCATATGTACGTCGTACTATTTTTCATTTTTCCTAATCATATTTGAAAACCTGTTGACCCATACTATCCATAAAAAAAAGATCAAACCATAAATAATTGCTGGAAAAACAACAGTATGTAAAATCTCACTCCGCCATGGATAATGATATAAAGCTATAGAAAGCAAAACAATACGCATTAAATTAACCGAATAAATTAATACACTTCCCGACAGCATATACATAAAAGTCACTTTTGGATTCCCCGAAAATGCCGCAATAAAAGACACAAAAAGAATAATGACACTTACTGAATTACAACCTTCAATAACTCTAGCTAAATAGGTGTCATTTATAACCAATTTCATTGATGGCTCATCTGGATGCGGTATGACTTCTGCACGATAGCTCATAAAATCAATTAATTCTTCACATTGTCGAGCCACTAAATTGGTTACATAATCTGGATAATATATGGAGTCTTTTGAGTAATCTAAATACAGTTTATAGGAAACAGACAGCGAAATATACACCACAATAAACGTAAGTATAAACTTTAAAACTGACTTGTATTTTATAAGAAGTGCTTTCAAAAAATAATGAGCATATTGAAATAATAATTAATCCTAAATTTGAATATCGAAGTTACATCTTTTTAAATACTTTTACCAAAACTTTTGAATGATGCTTTTTGAAACTTTAAAACCCCAAGTAGAGCAATTGGTTTCTAACAGAGACCTCTCTGTAAATGAACGTCTTTTAAATATTTGTAAATTGCTAGAAAAAAATATAGTCTATTACAATTGGGTTGGCTTTTATTTTAAAAATGGTAATAAAGAGGAATTAATTTTAGGTCCTTATGTTGGTGCTCCAACAGATCATACTGTAATACCCTTTGGAAAAGGTATTTGCGGACAAGTAGCAGTAAGTAACAAAAACTTTGTGGTTCCTGATGTCTCTGCCCAAGATAATTATATTGCCTGCAGTATTTCTGTAAAAGCTGAAATTGTAGTTCCTATTTTTGTTAATGGAGAAAATATTGGTCAGATTGACATTGATTCAAATACACCAAATCCGTTTACTGAAGATGACGAACGTTTTTTAGAATTTGTAAGCTCAAAAGCAGCCATGCTTCTTGTATAAATTCAAATATTTAGACAAAATAAATATCAACTAAAAACTTCTGGAGTTTATTTTTTTTTAAAGATTAATATAATTTTTTAACCCTAGAATCCTGTTCTTATAGCTTCCACAGGATCGAGTTTAGCTGCCGAACTTGCTGGTAAAATCCCAGCTATTAATCCGATAACCGTAGAAACCGAAAAGCCCAATAATATATTTTTAAAAGACAAAACAAATTCAAAATCATCTGCCATTGAAGACCCTATTAGGGTTCCTACCCAAACTAAAAGTAGTCCTACAAAACCACCGATAACAGCTAAAATAACGGCTTCAAATAAAAATTGGAATAAAATAAATCGCTTCTTAGCGCCCATTGCTTTTTGTATTCCTATAAGGTTGGTACGTTCTTTTACACTTACAAACATAATGTTGGCAACTCCAAAGCCACCCACCAACAGTGAAAAGCCACTAATAATCCAACCTATCATATTCATCGTTGAAATTATTCCATCAATCAAATCTGTAAAACTAGATAGTTTATTAACAAAAAAATTATCTATTTCATCAGGTTTCAATCCTCTATATCGTCTGTATTTTTGTTTTAAAACCTCTTCAAAACCATTGATGTCAATCCCTTTTTTAGGCTTAAGGATAATCATGGTTAAACTACCATTCTTATTGGTATTCATAAAATGTCTCGCAAAATTAGCTGGCACAAAAGCCCTATCATCAGGCGAATCCATATTAAGACCTCCAAATTTTTCTAACACACCTATAACGGTTAATTTTCTACCGTAAACTCTAACAACTTTACCAATGGGCTCTTCATTTTCAAACAAATTTTCAGCAAGATCATACCCCATCACAATAACTGAAGCACCTGTACTAGATTCAGTTTCATTATAAAACCGTCCTTTTGAAAGTTTTAAATTATCGATTTCATATATTTCATTTGAAACTGGAGTCGTGTTAATATTCTCAAGTGTTCTATCTTGATATCTAATAGTTTGATTACTCCCCATAAGGGCAAATGCAACGGCTTGAATATCTGGAACATTCCGTCTTATAAATTCAAAATCATCATATCCTGTTTGTGGAAAATTTTCGCGTTGCCATCGAGGAACCTCAGTAGGCCCAAAAGGAAAACGTGTGATATACATGGTATTTTTATCTATACCCGATAATTGACCCTTAATACTTTGGTCTAACGAATCAACCGCCGCTAATACAGCTATTATTGAAAAAATTCCAACGGTAACGCCTATTAATGACAAAAAAGTACGCAGTTTATTGTTTCTCAGCTCATTATTAGCAAAGAGAAAGCTTTCTTTAAATAGACGTAAATAAAGCAACATAGATAGAATATTCTAAATTATCTTATAGATATAAAGGTATGACGTTTTATTAAAATATTCGTTACAAAAAAATGAAAACAAAACACAATTCTAGTTAATATTTTTGCTTTAAATAATTACTTTTGCATCTTTTAAGATGCTACCCTTCAATAATTAAAAGAGCGTACATTTAAAAAATTGCTTTATCATTACACTGAAACATAAACAACACAACAAAAATGAGTAACCAAAAAACCATTAAATCTGCACTAATCTCGGTATTTAGCAAAGATGGATTAGAACCCATTGTAAAGAAACTAAATGAGCAAGGCGTGACTATTTATTCAACCGGAGGAACACAAAAATTTATTAACGACTTAGGTATTGACGTTATTCCTGTTGAGGACATAACCTCATATCCATCAATTCTTGGTGGCCGCGTAAAAACGTTACATCCAAAAGTATTTGGTGGTATTTTAAATCGTCAAAATAACGATACCGATGTTGCAGAATTAGCAGAATTTAATATCCCTCAGATTGATGTTGTGATTGTAGATTTATACCCTTTTGAAAAAACAGTTGCTTCTGAAGCTAGTGAGCAAGATATTATTGAAAAAATAGATATAGGCGGTATTTCTTTAATTCGCGCCGCTGCAAAAAATTATGCCGACGTTGTTTGTGTAGCTTCTGTTGATGATTACGCAGAATTTTTAGAACTTATCTCTGAAAATAACGGTAGTATTTCTGAAGAAAACAGAAAACGTTTTGCAGGAAAGGCTTTTAATGTGTCTTCACATTATGATACTGCTATTTTTAACTACTTTAACAAAAACCATGATGAGGCTGCTTTAAAAATTAGCGAAACAGAAGGAAAGGTATTGCGCTATGGTGAGAACCCGCACCAAAGAGGATTTTTCTTTGGAAATTTCGATGAAATTTTCACAAAACTTCACGGTAAGGAGCTAAGTTACAACAACCTGTTAGATGTTGATGCTGCTGTAAATTTAATATTAGAATTTAAAAACGAGGCGCCTACATTTGCTATTTTAAAGCATAACAACGCTTGTGGTTTAGCACAAAGAGACACCTTACACCAAGCATATGTAGATGCGCTAGCCGGGGATCCAGTCTCTGCTTTTGGCGGTGTTCTAATAAGTAATAAAGAAATTGATAAAGCAACAGCCGAAGAAATTCACGGATTATTTTGTGAAGTTGTTATCGCACCTTCTTATGCTGCTGATGCCTTAGAGATTCTAAAAGGCAAAAAGAATCGAATTCTTTTAACACTTCATGATATCGAAATGCCAAAGATGAATGTTAGAAGTTGTTTAAACGGTATCTTATTACAAGACAGAAATTCGATTACAGACAGCATTGAAGGATTAACGTATATCACTAATAATTCCCCATCTCAAACAGAATTAAACGATTTAATATTTGCATCAAAAATTTGTAAGCATACCAAATCTAATACTATTGTGTTAACTAAAAATAATCAACTCCTTGCTGCGGGAACAGGACAAACAAGTCGCGTTGACGCGTTAGAGCAGGCGATACATAAAGCGCAAACATTTAAGTTTGATTTAAACGGTGCCGTTATGGCAAGTGATGCTTTTTTCCCGTTTCCAGATTGTGTTGAGATTGCTAAAAACGCAGGTATAACGGCCGTTATTCAACCAGGCGGATCGATAAAAGACCAATTAAGCATCGATTATTGTAACGATAATAACGTCTCAATGGTAATGACTGGGACACGCCATTTTAAACATTAATTAAAAAAATATCTAAAATATTATTTATTTTATATACCTTAACTTTTAGTACATTTACACGATTAGTTTACAAACCTTTAAACATCATATAGCACATGGGCTTTTTTGACTTCCTAACCGAAGAAATAGCAATAGATTTAGGTACTGCAAATACGCTGATTATCCACAATGATAAAGTTGTGGTTGATGCTCCATCTATTGTTGCAAGAGACAGAATAACTGGTAAAATCACCCATGTTGGTCAAGAAGCTAGTTTAATGCAAGGTAAAACTCATGAAAATATTAAAACTATTAGGCCATTAAAAGATGGTGTAATTGCAGATTTTGATGCTTCTGAACAAATGATAAGTATGTTTATTAAAAACATTCCTGCATTAAAGAAGAAGTTTTTTACCCCTGCATTAAGAATGGTTATTTGTATCCCCTCAGGTATTACAGAAGTTGAAATGCGTGCCGTAAAAGAAAGTGCAGAACGTGTTAATGGCAAAGAAGTCTATTTAATTCATGAACCTATGGCAGCAGCTATTGGTATTGGTGTTGATATTATGCAGCCAAAAGGAAATATGATTGTTGACATAGGTGGTGGAACTACTGAAATTGCGGTTATTGCTTTAGGTGGTATTGTTTGTGATAAATCGGTAAAAATTGCGGGTGATGTCTTTACAAATGACATTGTTTATTACATGAGAACGCAACACAACTTATACGTTGGTGAGCGCACAGCCGAAAAAATAAAAATTCAAATTGGTGCAGCCACAGAAGATTTAGAATTACCTCCAGAAGACATGAGTGTTCAAGGTCGTGATTTATTAACAGGAAAACCTAAACAGGTTCAGATTTCATTTAGAGAAATTGCAAAAGCCTTAGATAAATCTATTTTACGTATTGAAGATGCCGTTATGGAAACTTTATCTCAAACACCTCCAGAACTAGCAGCTGATATTTACAACACAGGAATATATTTAGCTGGTGGTGGCTCTATGCTTCGTGGATTAGACAAACGTTTGTCTCAAAAAACCGATTTACCTGTTTATATTGCTGAAGACCCATTACGAGCGGTAGTAAGAGGAACAGGTATTACTCTTAAAAACTTAATTAAATACAAAAGTGTATTGATCAAATAGAGATATCCCTTTAGTATGCAACAAATTATAAATTTTATAATACGGAACAAAACGTTTTTGTTGTTCTTGTTGCTTTTTTCAATATCGCTAACATTTACTATTCAAACGCATTCTTACCATAAGAGTAAGTTTATTAATTCTGCTAATTTTCTAACCGGTGGCGTTTACAACTCGGTAAGTAATATTAACAGATATTTTAGTCTAAAATCACAAAACGAGCTTTTAACAGAAGAAAACAACAAATTAAAATCAATTTTATACAATACATATGGTTTAAAAGATTCCACCTTTTTAGATAGCCTTTCTTTTAAACAAACATATAAGTTTGTATCTGCAAGTATTTCGAAGAATAGTTATAGCTCGTCAAAAAACGTTTTACTCATCAATAAAGGAACTTCAGACAGCATAAAGCAAGATTTTGGAGTTATTTCGTCGAAAGGTATTATAGGTATTATTGACAATACTAGTAAACATTATGCCACAGTATTATCTATACTAAACACAACAACTAAAATAAGTGCACAACTTAAAAAAACGAATCATTTCGGAACGTTAACCTGGAATGGAAAATCGCCTTATTATTCACAATTAGTTGATATTCCAAAAATAGCTCCTGTTAAAATTGGAGATACTATTGTAACATCCGGACGGTCTTCTATTTTTCCTAAAGGAATTCCTATTGGCGTTATTAATAATTTTGAACTTGATGTTGCTGAAAATTATTATGAAATTAACCTCAAGTTATTTAATGATATGACCAACGTTTACCATGTTTATGTTATTGAAAATACAGACCTTCAAGAAATAAATAACATCTTAAAAAACCAATAATAATGAACAGCGTATTATATACAAATATCACACGCTTCATATTGCTTGTTATTTTACAGGTGTTGGTTTTAAACCATATCAACTTTTTGGGATACATCAATCCTTATGTTTATATTTTATTTATTTTATTATTTCCTATAAAAAATAACAGATTGATGTTTCTTTTATTAAGCTTTTTATTGGGTTTAACCATCGATATTTTTTCTGATTCTGGGGGCATTCATGCAGCGGCTTGTGTAAGTATTGCCTATATAAGACCCGTTATTTTAAAGTTTTGTTTTGGAACTATATACGAATACCAAACGATTAAATTTGATACGGTCGATTTTGCAGCGATGCTAATTTATATTGCTATAATATCCGTAATTCATCATTTTATTATTTTTTCATTAGAAATCTTTAACATATCTTATATAATTTTAACAATTCAAAAAACGTTATTCTCAACAATATTTACTATTATTCTATGTGTTTTAATAACCATTATTTTTAGTAGAAAAACTAAATGAGAAAATTTTTACTTTTTTTGTTAATTATCACCGTTGGATTTATATTCATCTTTAGGCTTTTTTATCTTCAAATTTACAAATCAGGTGATCTAGATTTATTTGAAGATAATGCTATAAGAAAAGTATATGATTATCCTAAACGCGGATTTGTTTATGATAGAAATCAAAATCTTTTGGTAGCAAACCAACCATCTTACGATGTGATGTTTATTCCAAGAGAAGTAAAACCTTTAGATACCTTAGAATTCTGTTCACTATTAAAAATTAGCAAAGAACAATTTAAAGAAATTTATGATAAGGCCAATCGCTATTCCCCATGGCTTCCTTCTGTTTTTATACCTCATCTTTCAAAAGAAGACTACGCTGTTCTACAAGAAAAAATGAGAAAATTTGAAGGGTTTTATATTCAAAAAAGATCTTTAAGACTCTATGAAACAAGTATTGGCGCTAACGTTTTAGGAGATATTGGCGAGGTTAATAATGCTATTATTAGAAGAAGGCCTTATTACAAAATGGGAGATTTAATTGGTAAACAGGGCGTTGAAGCTTCCTACGAAGATATATTACGCGGTGTTAAAGGGGTGAAATTTATTCAAAAAGACCGTTTTAATAGAGATATTGGCCCTTACAAAGAAGGTGTTTATGACACCTTGCCTGAACCAGGAAAAGACATCACCATAACGATAGACTCCAAATTACAGGAGTATGGCGAATTACTCATGAAAAACAAACGTGGTGGCGTTATAGCTATAGAGCCTTCGTCTGGAGAAATATTAGCTATGATAGCGGCGCCCACTTACGATCCAAATATATTGGTAGGAAGAAATCGATCTAAAAACTTTACAAAACTATATAATGATTCCATAGCAAAGCCTCTTTTTAACAGAAGCTTACAAGGTGTATATGAGCCTGGTTCTCCTTTTAAATTAATGAATGCCTTAATTGCATTGCAAGAAAATGTTATCACACCAGACGAATCAGTGACTTGTTACACTGGCTACAGGTACGGAAATCGCATAATGAAATGCCATTGTAACTATGGTACGAGAAACAATATGATTACTGGAATTCAAAGATCTTGTAATACTTATTTTGCAACACTATACAGAAAAATTTTAGATAAAACCGGTAATGCTTCAGAGGGTATAGATGCCTGGAGTAATCACGCTAAAAGCTTTGGTTTAGGTAACTTTTTAAACAACGATTTATACGTTGGTCAAAAAGGAAGAATACCAGATAGAGACTATTACAAAGCTATTTATCCAAAAACGTTTTATTCAACCTATACGATTTCTAATGCGATTGGACAAGGAGAAGTTGCCACCACTCCAATACAATTAGCTAACATGATTGCCGCGATTGCTAATAGAGGTTATTATTATACCCCACATATTCTCAAATCAATCGAAGACGAAGAAATTCCTGATCAATTCAAAGAACCAAAATATACTACGATTGATAAAGATAACTTTAATCCGGTGATCGAAGGCATGTTTCAGGTTTATAAACAGGGAACTGCTGCGTCTTTACAGATAAAAGATATTGATATTTGTGGCAAAACAGGGACTGTTGAAAATTTTGTGGTTATTGACAGTGTAAAAACGCAATTAACAGACCATTCTATATTTGTGGCATTTGCTCCAAAGGATAATCCAAAAATAGCCATAGCTGTTTTTGTTGAAAACGGATATTGGGGAAGTAGATTTGCAGGAAAAGTAGCCAGCTTACTTATAGAAAAACATATTAAAGGAAAAATTACCAGAAAAGACTTAGAAGAATATCTTTTAAGGCATAGTTTAGAAAATGAATATGCCAAGCCTTATTCAGGAATACCATTTAGAATAAACGGCGAAACAACCTTGCAATTGGTAGAGGGCTCAGAATATAATAAACTTAAAAAACACTTAGAACAATTACAGAGCCAATGGTAAGGGAAACTAACAGACATTTTAAATTCGACTGGATTACTATTATTATATTTTTTTTATTAGTTGGTTTTGGGTGGCTAAATATTTTATCGGCATCACACACCGGAGAAACTATAGATTATCTTAATTTTTCTGAACCTTATGGTAAACAACTCATATTTATCTTTTTAACTTTTGGGTTAATCGTTGTTATCTTATCTATAGACGCAAAGTTTTACGAACGCTTCTCAAGTGTTATTTACCTCATTTCTATGCTCTCTTTAGTTGGCCTTTTTGTGTTTGGAAAAAATGTAAATGGGGCAACATCATGGTACGCTATTGGTGGCATGACCATACAACCTAGTGAATTTGCTAAAATGGCGACAGCACTGGCCGTCGCGAAGCATCTAAGTGATTTAAATACAGATATTAAAAAGTTTAAAGATCAACTACAAAGCTTTTTTCTTATAGGCATACCCGCAATTTTAGTGTTACTACAAAATGATGCCGGAAGTACCATTGTTTATGGCGCATTCTTTTTTGTATTATACAGAGAAGGATTACCTAAAATATATTTAAGTATTGGAATAACCCTTATACTCGTTTCCATCTTCTCTTTAAAATTTGGTTCTATTATTACATCTGTTATTGCGGGAGTTGTCATTTTTGGAAATCATTTTTTTACTAAGAAAAAACCACCCATACTTAAACCATTATTTATTGTAATAAGCTGTATTATTTTATCTATGGGTGTTAAATTCTTTTATCAAAGCGTATTACAACCACATCAACAAGACCGTATAAGCCTTTGGTTGAGACTGGAAAAAGACCCAGTGAAGCTTGAACAAATGAAAAAAACATTTGCCTATAACCTTAATGAATCTGAAAAAGCCATTAGCTCGGGTGGTTTAACCGGAAAAGGATTTTTAGAAGGCACAAGAACCACAGGTAAGTTCGTTCCAGAACAACATACCGATTATATTTTTAGTACCGTTGGCGAAGAATGGGGCTTTACCGGAAGCATTATGGTAGTAATTCTTTTTGTATTATTATTAATTCGTATTCTTCATTTAGCCGAGTTACAAAAGTCACAATTTAGTCGTATTTATGGCTATGGGGTTGGCAGTATAATATTTATGCACTTTATGATAAATATAGGGATGGTTATGGGCTTAATACCAACCATTGGTATTCCGTTGCCCTTATTTAGCTATGGTGGCTCCGGACTTTGGGGGTTTACTATTTTGCTTTTTATTTTTATTAAATTAGATTCTAATAGAATTAATGAATGGTAATCCTGGTAAAAAGTTTTTGTTTAAAAATTTAGATGACCTTAAAAATGAATTTTCATTTATGTATCATCATAAATTAGTTAGAGGTCTATCTGGTGTTATAGATATCCTAACAGCCCTACAAGTAAAGGCAGAAGTCAATAAAACCATTGAGATGATTAATGCGGAATTGAAATCAAGATTGTAAAAATAACGAAAGCACAACAACTTGTATAATCAATTGCTAATTCTGTATGTACTCGGAAAATCCTAGCCGATTTTCGTCTTGCTAGTTTGCTTTTTTAACTTAGTTCTAGCCAACGCAACTAACCATGCACAAACATGTTGTGCGCAAGCTGAAGATTAAATTTGAATAAAAGCTATAGAATAAAAACTCGATAGTCCAGAAGGAAGTGCAATACCAAATATTCTAATAAATTCACCACACCCACCAAGGGGCAGAAGATTGCTCCATGTATAACCAAAAATCAAAAAAACAATGTGCCAAAATCGCAGGCCATAAAGATCCTGTGATATGACGGGAATAACCCAAAACTAATCCCGCC
This sequence comes from Yeosuana sp., assembly GCF_057126245.1. Classification (NCBI taxonomy): domain Bacteria; kingdom Pseudomonadati; phylum Bacteroidota; class Flavobacteriia; order Flavobacteriales; family Flavobacteriaceae; genus Yeosuana; species Yeosuana sp. The sequence continues at coordinate 53,486 of NZ_DBNGMQ010000076.1, forward strand.
AAAAATGTATATCCAAATAATTCTAAAGAGCTGTTGTTAAGGTGCTGTAAGGAAAAAACAAACAACAGGGCTTTGTAGCCTGCATGAGAAACTGACGCCAATACGATGGCTCCTATTTGGTTCCATTGCTGCGCTCCTCCCTGTACAAATCCCCTGAAGACCACTTCCTCAACAAAACCTATAAGGACGGCAACTATTACAAATCCACCGATTTTTGATGGTATCACCGGTAAGCCATCTTCTATTCGTGAATAAATGGCAAGTGCCAAGGATAAAATGAATGCAACCAAAATCCAGTTAAGGGACTTCTCAAAACGCCACAAATAGGGCGAAAAAACGGATTCTGGGTTATTTCTATGAATAGAACTCATCCAAAAACCTGCCATTATCAAAGCAACTAAGGCTACTGCTTTTATAGGAAAATCAAAATTGATAAACAAAGAAAAAAACCATAAAGCACCAGTAAGAGCAAGCGATTTAAATGGAATTCTTTTAGATTTTTCAATCATTGACCCTGCTTGTTTTGGGCTTTAAAAAATAAAACCAGATACCTGTCAAGGGAATGATAAGCAACAACCAACCTGAACCCAAGCAAGCTCCCGAATTTGGAGTAATGATAGTGTTTGGCAATTCCTTCTGTAATTTGACTACATTCAGAGAATCCTTTAAAAAATCATCAGAAAGAGAAAGGTAACGAAGCTGATCCAAATGATGAAGCGTTGTATCCAACCCCACTTCACCGATAACAGTAAGATATTTTAAGCTTTTAAAGTTTTTGAAATTACGGTAATCCAATAAGCTATCCTTATTTTCAAATTCAAGATATTCCAATTCAGGAAATGAATCCTGAAACACTTTGAGATTTTGCCCCATAAAGGGATCATCATTCGGATTAAGAGAAAGCCATTTAAGTTTGTTTTTTTTGAAGATATCTGAAGAAATCCCCTCCTTATAGAGTCCCAAATGTAAAGACTTCAGGTGGGGATGATTTTTATAAATATCATTTAAATTTATGCTATCTGATTGAATATAAAGATTCTGTAGTTTTTTCAACTTATTTAAAGACGTCCAGTCAATATTTCCTCCTTCATAATCAATAATTGTTAAACTCTCTAAATCAGGGTTTTCTTTAAAAAAATCGGAACTAATCGAAGTACTGTCTTCTTCATTAATAAGAATTATCTCTTTTAAATGAGGAAGGTGAGGAAAATAGCCATCTCCTTTTAATGGAAGGGAAATAAAGAGGGTTTCTAAAGACGGAAATTTTGCAAGACTGGAAAAGGAAATTGAATCTGTTTCATTCTCAATTAATAAAGCCCTCGGGTTAAAGTTTTGGGAAACCCAAAGCAAATCCCTATTTAAATGGGCTACTGAGTCCATTTCAGAAAAATAAACTATGTCGACATCAGGATTTAGAAGCGCTATTTTTTTCAAATATGGCCTCATGGAATCCCAAATAGGCTCGTCAAATTGGATGGTTTTTAAATGGGAAATTTCTTCTTCTGAAAGTTGATTAAAAAAGGATAGTGGCGGACTATTCTTAGCGATGGAAATCCCGGTTAAATTCCCATTGATAAACAATAATGAATCTAACTGGTGAACACTCAACGTGTCTGCCAAATCCCTACTGACAGAGATAACAAACTTGTCGATGGCAAGCAAGTCTCCCTTACGCGTCAAAAGGCTACCGTATCCAAGGCTGTCCAATGCAGAAAAACCAGTGCTAAAATCTAAAAAACGTGCAACGCTTGATCCTTGAAAAGTAATCAACCGGATATCTTCTTCCTCATTGCCTTTACATTGCCACAGCAAGAGTATGATAATGAAAAAAATAAACGAACTGATGTTTTTCCTACTTAACATAAAGTATTTTCAGGAATTTTTTCCTTAAGTCTTCTTAAAGATACAAAATAAAGCGTTTACTTAATTTAATGAATAAATAATTTGCATCCTATATTACATCCTTGTGCTTGTTGGAAACATGAAAGACCCTATTAACAGAACTAGCTGCATGTGGATCGTCTTATAGAGATAAGTTGATTTGACATGTTGTTTTTAAAGTTAAGGTTACTATTGCCTAACCAAATCTTTTGAATAGGTAAAATTAGTAGTAGAAGTTGAGATCAAAATCGACTCTTACCCTGTTTATTTCCAAAATAATTTGTAAATAAAATTTTTCCTCATTAATTCCTAAGCATTTAGATACATTTCTTAAAGAAAAGAAAGCCTACGTACAACACTATGTATAGTTCATGCTTCTGAATTTCCTATCGGAAATTCCTCGCATTTTTACTATCTTCGGTTTACGGCGGAAAATCCTCGCGGATTTTTACGCAACGAAACCATACAAGAACACGTTGTGCCTCATTAAAAACCAATCAATATGAAAAGAACACTTAAAGTTTTTATAGTAATGCTTATTTGTCTCCAATCCTACGGCCAAAATCCTAGAGCAAGAGATTTAGGAATTCCTTTTGTAGGTATAACTGGTGAGTTTAATGCTATTACAGATGTAAAAGGTGTTGAAGTTGGCTATAGTACAATTATTGAAGGAAATGGAAAGAACATTATAGGAGAAGGTCCGATTAGAACAGGAGTCACAGCAATATTTCCAAGAGGAAAGGCGAAAAAATTCAGTCCTGTATATGCCAATTGGTACAGCCTAAACGGAAATGGAGAAATGACTGGTACAACATGGGTTACGGAGTCTGGTTTTCTAGAAACTCCCATTATGATTACCAATACAAATAGTGTTGGTGCTGTAAGACAGGCTGTATTAAAATATTATGTAAATACAGATTGGTATAATGGGGAAGAATGGTGGTACACATACCCAGTTGTTGCAGAAACTTATGATGGATTTTTAAATGACATTTATGGCTTTCACGTCAAGGAAAAACATGTTCTTGAAGCAATAGAAAATTCATCAAGCGGAGCTATTGCTGAAGGCAATGTTGGTGGCGGAACAGGAATGATGTGTTTAGGTTTTAAAGGCGGAACTGGAACTTCTTCAAGAGTTATACATATTAATGATTCTACTTACACCGTTGGGGTTCTTGTCCAGTCTAATTTTGGTGCAAAAAAGAATCTAACAATTGCTGGCGTACCTATTGGCATGGAGCTCTTGAATGTAAAAGGTGAAATCTTAAAAGGTGCTCCACTATCTAACAGAAAAGAAGGTGATGGTTCCATTATTGTAATAGTAGCCACAGACGCTCCTTTATTACCACATCAATTAAAGCGCATAGCGCAACGAATCCCTTTGGGAATAGGAAATGTTGGTGGGCGAGGAACCAATGGTTCTGGCGATATTTTTATTGCCTTTTCTACGGCAAATGAAAATGCGTTTAATCGTAAAGAAAATTCATCTATAGTTAGTCTTGCTAATGATATGATTAACCCATTATTTGAAGCCACAGTTCAAGGAGTTGAAGAAGCAATAATCAATGCTATGGTTGCTGCCGAAACAATGGAAGGCATTAATGGGAATACCAGCTATCGTTTACCCCATGATGCTACTATTGAAGTTCTTAAAAAATACAATCGATTTCAACCTAAAGTAATTATGGATACTACCTTACTTGAAAAATACCTTGGTAAGTATGAACTTGGACCGGAATTCTATTTAACCATTTTTAAGGAAGGTAAAAAAATATTTGCTCAGGTTACTAATCAAAATAAAGTAGAATTAACACCTATTAATCAGAATACATTTGATGCATTTGATTTTGGTATCCGGATTGTTTTTAATTTAGATGAGAATCAAAATATTTCAGAACTTACAATTTTAGCAAATGGTGATAGAAAAGTTAAAAAAATCGAATAAAGAGACATAACAAAGGGTATAAGTAATTGCTTGTTCTCGCAGATTTTCAGTTTGGTATATACTTGTAAAGTTAAGTACTAAACCACGCAACTAAACATACACGTAAGTGTAATAAGGCATTAACTTGAAGACCGTTATAGTGCATACAGAAAAACCTATTTCCCACACTTATATTTCTTTATCTTAGCTTTTAATTATTTTGCCATTATAGTTGAACCAACTAATTTTAAAGGATGAATCTAAGTTTAATTTCTTTTCTTTCTTTTCTTATCACCTTCCAGCTTCTATTTGTTGGCCTCTTTCTAATCACACATAAAAAAGGGATCCAACGCAATAACATTCTGCTTAGTACTTTATTTCTGTTGATTGCTTGGAATATGGGAAACCTCACACTACAAATAAATGGTGTCGTTCTCAAATGGGAATTCCTTCAACATATCGATGACGGTTTTTTTCTTCTCTATGGTCCCATAATTTACGTATATGGTCAGGGCGTTATTTTTAAAGATTTTAAATTGTCAAGTAGGAACCTATTACATCTGATTCCTTACCTGATGCTAACTATTTTATTCCTATTTTCAGGAAACGTTGTACCGGGCACAATGGAAGAAATCATTAAGAACGATTTCCCCTGGCAGTTCTACCTGATAAGTGCGTTAATGTATGTCCATATCTTTTTTTATCTCGCACTCACGTACAAATCCCTTTCAAAGTATCGTAAAATCATTAAAAACAAATATTCTCAAATCGATCAAATCAATCTCGATTGGCTTAGTTTCTCTCTTAACACCTTTGGCCTACTCACTTTTGTATCGCTGATTCAAAATTTTATAGCCTTGTCTGAAAACAGATCATTGTTTATGGTCACCTTAGTTCTTCTGCTCATTTTTGTCTTTTACTTCGTGAACAAGGTCATACTGAAAGCACTCCGACAACCGGAAATTTTTGCAGGCATTGCTCAAAATGAAACTATCAAATACCAGGGATCGAATTTAACACCTGAACAAATTGAAGCATACAAAAAGCAAATATTAATTTTGCTCACGACTGAAAAACCTTACCTTAACCCAAAAATGAGTCTTGCCGATTTGTCTAAAAAACTATCCGTATCTACTAAGCTTCTATCCCAGGTAATCAATCAATCGTTTAACAAAAGCTTTTTCGATTTCATTAATTCCTATAGAATTCAGGAAGTTCAGCAAATCATGAAAGAATCAAAAGATGATAAAATGACCGTTCTTGAGGTAATGTATCGGGTAGGATTCAATTCTAAATCTTCTTTTAATACCGCCTTTAAAAAAGAAACAGGGCAAACCCCCACCGAATTCCGAAAAAATATTTCATAAATGCGTTCGACATCCTGAAATCGGTCGACTGTTGTTAAAAATGTTGAGACATTTGCTGTATCATTTAAAAACTTAAATTAAAAGAAGATGGAAAAGAATAATGTTCAAACAAAAATTGGGAACCTATTAAATACTAATGTAATCGTTAAGATTAGTGAGATTATTTTGTTATTTATTATACCCTTTGCCTTGATTAAAATATTGAAGCCATTTACTGGAGATAATATTGTGTATAATCAAATAGTGATATGGTTTGCCAACATTCTAATGTTAATTTATGTTTGGGTTGGAGTAAAATTACGAGGTCAAAAATTGGCTTATTTCGGAATATCATTTGGTAAAATTACTTTGAAAGAATACTTTAATACTTTTTTGATTTCAATCGGTGTATTTATTGGTGCAGTCGCAGCTTTTATTCTTGGATCTATCATAATGGCTAATATATCAGGTATTCCTGAAAGTTCAGATTTGAGTAATTATGAGTATTTTCAGAATAATATTGGCATGTTAATTATGACACTAATAGGCACATATATTGTAGCATCATTTGGTGAAGAGATCATTTATAGGGGATTCATCATTAACAGACTTATGGAATTAGGCTTAGATTCAAAATTAGGAAGAAGCCTTGTTATTACCATTAGTGCAATAATATTTGGATTAGCTCATTACCAATGGGGGCCAATGGGAATTGTACAAACTGGGTTCATGGGGGCTGTACTAGGATTTTTCTATTTAAAACTTAAAAAAAGAATATGGATATTGGTTTTAGCACATGGGTATATGGACACAATGCTGATGATTCAAATATATTTATCAAGTAATTGAATTAATAAATCTAAGTATTAAATAAAAATCCAAAGGATTGTAATGAGGATAAAAAAAATTGTTAAATTAAATGCCATTAAGAAAACCCGAATTAGTTGACTGATTTTTAAGCTAGTAAAATGGGAAACCAATATTTTAATCATTTTAAAAACTATGGACATAAAAAAAAATGAACTCAAGAATAACTAAAATGGCATTACTAATATTGGTGTTAATGGTCAATTCGTGTAAAAATGAAACAAGCACAAAAATTGAATCGGAACCATCGGTAATAGATTTAGTTAAAGTTAGAGGCCAATTACAGGAACTGGACGACCAATTCTCGGAAAGTTTTAATAACGCAGATTCATTAGCAATAGCCGAACATTACGCAATAGACGGATCCTTTGGTTCAATTAAAGGAAAAGACAATTTAGTTTCCGCTTGGGGAAAATCAATCCGATATTCAAATAAAAATGGTACACCAAATCTTAAATTCAAAATCAGTTCTGTTTCTAGTCACGGTGAATTTTTGGTTGAAATAGGTAGTTATGAATCTTCAGATATAAATAATATTATTAAAAGTACGGGTAAATATCTTGTGGTTCGAAAACTTGAAGATGGCAAATGGAAAATATATCGTGATATTGGGCTTTAAAAAACGAATACACAACACCTTGTAAAAATAATTGCTACTTTAGTGCTTAACCTTAATCCTATCCTTTTGTTCTTTCGGTTCTGTCGCACCTGATATAGTTTATTTGTAATGAATTATATATTTGCTTAAAAAAAGATGTTCAAAGGTCATTGTTTTCCAAAGTCGATTATTATCCAAGCAGTGTATTATAAATTCAGATTCGGATTAAGTTATAGAGATATAGAAGAACTGATGGCTATTAGAGGTGTTAAAGTGGACCATGCCACTATACAACGCTGGGTTTTTAAGTTTACGCCACTTTTAGAAAAGGAGTTTAATAAAAGAAAGAAAGCTGTTGGCAAACGCTTGCGAATGGATGAAACTTATATCAAAGTTAAAGGGCAATGGCGCTATTTATATAGAGCAGTTGATAAACAAGGCAATACAGTTGATTTCTTGTTAAC